>JBDTKB010000132.1:0-7422 GCA_039935555.1 Ginsengibacter sp.
CTCTCTTGTCCAACCTTTTTCAGCCATATATCTTTGTACCAGAAGTTGATTGATGTTGATTTCGGCATTAATCTAAAAAAATCCAAAATATCCATTTGAAAGACAAAAATCAGAATCTATCCAAATTCCTGAAAAATCAATAAATCCAGTATCAGTCAACTTCTACTTTTTTTTCCAATATCCAATAAAAGAACTAAAAAATCCGATCCGAATAAAAATCCAACATCCGTAAAAAGCTGAACCAAAGAATACCCTCTATCCAATCCTTTTAAAAAACCAAACAAACCGGTAAAATTATTTTTACCGGGGGAGATAAAACTCCACCACCACATCCCCATGAACCTGTTAAAACAGGAAAAAAGTTGCTTCTGCATTGTTGATTATTTCAACTTTGCAGAAGTTTTTTATTTTACCAATATCTTGCAGGGTCATATGTTTATCCACCAGCAAAACATTTCCACTACAAAAAAATATTCAGCAATTATTTCGCTTGTGCCTTCGCAAACTGAACTTCTATACGATTTAGGTTTGGAAGCTGAAGTAATCGGAATTACAAAATTTTGTCTTCATCCGCAGAAATGGTTTAAAACTAAAACACGCATTGGCGGAACAAAAACGTTGAATATTAATAAAATTAAAAACCTGCAGCCTGATTTAATAATTGCCAATAAAGAAGAAAATGTAAAAGAGCAGGTTGAACAATTAGCTGTGCATTATGACGTGCTTGTAACGGATGTAAATAACCTCGAGGATGCTTTAAGTATGATAAAAGCGATTGGGAAATTAACTGGCAAAACTGCTAAAGCCTTATCTCTCGCCGAAGAAATTCAATTTAAATTCCAAAAATTAATTGATCCTAATTCATATAAAAGAAAAATTAAATCAGCTTACTTAATTTGGAAAGAGCCTTACATGGCGTCTGGTGGAAACACGTTTATAAATGACATGATGCGTTATTGCGGCCTCACAAATATTTTCACTAACGTAGAAAGATACCCGAAAATAAATCATGAAGATTTGCAAGATTGCGAATTGATATTATTATCTTCTGAGCCCTACCCTTTCAAAGAAAAACATATACATGAACTGCAGCAGGAAATTCCCCTGGCAAAAATAATTCTTGCTGATGGCGAAATGTTTAGCTGGTACGGCAGCAGGCTATTGCTGGCGGCAGGTTATTTTAAACACCTCCGTAAAGAAATTGAGCTGTTGCATTAGAAATCTTCTTAATTCCGCAGCAGTTGATTGAAAATTATTGATCCCTAAACCGATTGTATTGTCTTTTTCTCATTTTCATGTAGGTTTGCATACATTCTAAAAAAAAAAATCTAAATGGCTTCAACAAAAACTTCCGAATTATTGGGCGACAAGGCCGAGGGCTTATTGACACATAAGTGTATCATTGACAAGTCAACACTTACTCTTCCATCACCAACATATATTGACGATATTTTCGTGGATAGCAACCGCAACAACCGCGTTGTTGGAAGCTTGCAAACGCTGATGAGCCACGGGCGGCTGGCTGACACGGGATATTGTTCTATTTTTCCGGTGGACCAGGGCGTAGAACACACTGCTGGCGCATCATTTTCACCCAACCCAATTTATTTTGACCCTGAAAATATTGTAAAGCTGGCTGTTGAAAGTGGCTGTAACGGAGTGGCATCTACATTTGGTGTATTGGGCATTTTAAGCAGAAAATATGCGCACAAAATTCCTTTCATTGTAAAGATTAATCATAATGAATTGATGACTTATCCCAATAAATTTGATGAAGTAATGTTTGGCACTGTAAGAAGCGCCTACAATATGGGTGCGGTAGGTATTGGCGCAACAATTTATTGGGGCAGCCAGGAAAGCAATCGCCAATTGATTGAAGTAAGCGAGGCTTTTGAATTAGCGCATGAATTGGGCATGTGCACCATTCTTTGGTGTTATACAAGAAACAATGCTTTTAAAGTTGGCGATGTGGATTATCATACTTCTGCTGATCTCACCGGGCAAGCGAATCACCTTGGCGTAACCATACAGGCAGATATTATCAAACAAAAAATAGCAACCAATAATGGCGGATTTAATGCAGTAAAATTTGGCAAGACTTCCAAGCTGGTTTATGAGAAATTATCTACGGATCATCCAATTGATCTTTGCCGCTACCAGGTTCTTAATTGCTACAGTGGTAAAATCGGCTTGATAAACAGTGGTGGAGAAAGTAAAGGAGAAGCAGATTTAGTTGAAGCTGTAGAAACTGCTGTAGTAAATAAACGTGCCGGTGGCATGGGTTTAATTCTTGGAAGGAAGGCTTTTCAAAGGCCTTTTAAAGAAGGTGTTCAATTATTAAATGCAACGCAGGATGTATATTTGGATGAAAGCATAACAATAGCTTAATAAAGTTGCTGACCAGTTAAACGCAAATCGAGAAATACAAAGAGCGTATGAAACAGGAAGAAGATTTTGATGCTAACCTTGCTGGTGAAGAAGGTGACACGGAAGAGACGAAGCGAAGATGGTTCCGAAGAATCAAGAAAGGAATTACTACGTCTACTAAAGATAAAAAAGAACCGCCGGATGGGCTATGGACTAAATGCCCATCCTGCCGGTATACTTGCACGGTGACTGAATTGCGGGAAAATCTGTTTGTATGTCCAAAGTGCGACTACCATCATCGCATTGGCAGCGCTGAATATTTTGAAATTCTCTTTGATAATGAGAGCCACGAGGAACTTTTTGGCAATATTAAATCGAAAGATTTTTTAGGCTTCGTTGACCTAAAGCCTTATGCTCAAAGACTTAAAGAAACCTACGCAAAGTCCACCATTCACGATTCAATAACTGTAGCGCACGGAAAGGTAAGTGGTCATGAACTGGTGATCGCCTGTATGGATTTCGAGTTTATTGGCGGCAGCCTTGGAAGTGTGATGGGAGAAAAGATTGTGCGTGCCTGCGATTATTGCATGGAGCATAAAATTCCTTTTATGATCATCAATAAAAGTGGTGGCGCGCGAATGATGGAAAGTGCATTTTCATTAATGCAACTCGCTAAAACTTCCGGCTCGCTTTCAAAAATGTCTGATGCGAAAATCCCTTATATCTCACTTTGTACCGATCCCACTTTTGGGGGAACAACTGCTTCATTTGCAATGCTTGGTGATATTATAATGGCCGAACCCGGCGCTCTTATCGGCTTTGCAGGCCCGCGTGTAATAAAAGAAACTATAAAGAAAGATCTGCCACCCGGATTTCAACGAAGCGAATTTTTGCAGGAGCATGGTTTCCTTGACTTTATTATACAAAGAAAAGAACTTAAAGGAAAGCTGGCACAGCTTTTAACTTTATTTGCAAATTAATTTTTTTAACTTATTTGTCGCTTCCGTTTTAAAGGGCGGAAGCATTTTGTATTGATCATTTAAATTTTGCCAGGCTATTTTTTGTCAATGGATTTAAGCAACAGGAAAGCATATTACGAATATAATTTTGAGGCTAAATATATCGCCGGCATTGTATTGAGCGGAACCGAGATTAAATCGTTGCGTGCAGGCAAAGCAAGTTTTAATGATAGCTATTGTCTTTTTTTTAAGGGAGAACTTTTTGTAAAAAGCCTCCACATTTCCGAATATAGTTTTGGCAATATTCATAACCATGAGCCTATGCAAGAACGCAAGTTATTAATGCACAAAAAAGAATTGCGTAAACTGGAAAATAAAATAAAAGAAAAAGGTTATTCTATTATTCCATTAAAAATTTTTATTGCAGAAAACGGTTTTGCGAAAATGGAAATTGGGTTAGGCCGCGGTAAAAAGATCTACGATAAAAGAGAGACAATTAAAGAGCGCGAAACCGACCGCGACATCAAAAGAAAGTATGGTGTGTAACGCTAAATGAAAGGGAATTAAAAACAGAAAAAAATTAGTGTATGGCCCTAACATTCACTCAAACTAACAGGCACATTTATCGCCAGTCCCCCGTCAGAAGTCTCTTTATATTTACTATTCATGTCCATGGCTGTATTCCACATCGTTTTTATCACGTTGTCTAAACTCACTTTAGCATAATCGGGCGCGCTTTGTAAAGCAAGCTGGCAGGCTGTTATCGCTTTTATAGCGCCCATAGCATTTCTTTCAATACAAGGAATTTGCACCAGGCCGTTTATAGGATCGCAAGTCATTCCCAAATGATGTTCCATGGCAATTTCAGCAGCCATCATCGCTTGTCTTTGGGAGCCACCAAGGCATTCAGTTAATGCAGCAGCAGCCATCGAAGACGACACGCCAATTTCGGCCTGGCAACCACCCATGGCCGCAGAAATAGTTGCACCCTTTTTGAATATACAACCCATCTCAGAAGCTGTAAGAAGAAACTGGATAATTTTATCAGGCTCGTTAGCATCAGAGAAAATAATATAATAAGCGAGAACGGCAGGAATAACGCCGGCTGCACCGTTTGTAGGTGCTGTTACCACGCGTCCAAAAGCTGCATTTTGCTCATTTACGGCAAGGGCAAAACAGCTTACCCAATCAAGAATATATTTGAAATCATTTCCACCCTCCCTGATCACTTTTATCCAGGAATCAAAATCGGTGTATTCCTTGTCTTTAAGTAATTTTTTATTTAAAGCGGCCGCTCTTCTTTTTACATTCAAACCACCGGGAAGCATTCCGAAAGTGTGACATCCTAAAAAAATTGATTGTTTCATCACTGACCAAATAATCAGCAAACCTTTGCGTGTATCCTCCTCGCTTCGCCACACGTTTTCATTTTCCATAACCACTTCACTTATGCCCATACCCGTTTTCATACACCAATGTAAAAGGTCATCAGCATCATTTATAGGAAACGGCAATATAACATTAGCATCATCGTCGGACTGCTCTCCTTCTTTATGAACAAACCCACCACCAATAGAATAATAAGTCTCCGCAATATGATCGCCTGTAGATAAAACCGCTAAAAATGTAAGTGCATTTGGATGATAGGGCAATGTTTCTGTAAATAAAAATTCGATGTCTTCGGCAGGTTCAAAATCAATTTCATATTTGCCATTGAGCATCAATTTTTTCATCATTTTAATATCATTGATTTTCGAATCAATCATATTAACATCAAAGGTTACCGGGTCTTCCCCACTTAAGCCAAGCTGCACGGCAATGTCCGTCCCGTGGCCTTTTCCCGTCTTCGCAAGTGATCCGTAGAGCAAAATTTCCAACCTGCTGACCTCACTTAATAAATTGTTTTTTTGAAGGGAATTTAAAAAAAGATTAGCCGCTCGCCACGGGCCAAGCGTATGGCTGCTGGAAGGTCCAACACCGATCTTAAACATATCAAATACCGAAATTGCTTCGTGGTCCAACTTGAATTTTTATATGGTAAAGTTATACAAAAAGGCAGTGTATCGCCAGTTGTTTTAACCTTGCTTTTGCCACTAAAAAAGTGGGATTGTTATGTAGCTGAGGATTTTTTAAAAAGTTATAATTGAAATTTACTTCGATGCAATATTGCGACTTTAATGCGTAATGTTTTTGGGCATCCGCATTTATTGAATATCAACCAGGTGAATCTCAAATTTTAAATAAGAGTTTGCAGGAATCACCACATTGCCATAGCGATCCGTGGCCGGCACAGAGCCGTATGCTAACGAAGGAGGAATATAGAGCGTTATATCTCCATCTTTTTTTATTATTGGAATACCCTTTTGCCAACCGATAATAAGTTGGCCTAACGCAATAGTTACTGGCACAGGTTGAGGAGGAGTTACTGTAGAATCTATACCGGTGGCATCAAAAGTTTGCCCGGTAAAAAAAGTGCCTTTATACGTTACCGTTACATTGGAACATAAATTCACTACCGAAGTTCCGGAACCTGGCTGATTAATTGTATAAAAAAATCCCGCAGTATTTTGAATGGCTGTAATTCCTGAATCTTTTAAAAGGGTTCGCAGAGAATCAATTTCCGCAGCGGGCGCTATTACTTTTGATTCATTATAGGAACATGTGCCGGTTTTTTTGGCACAACTTGTAATTACCAGGGAAGCAATAGCTAAAACCGAAAAAATCTTTTTCAACATAATTAGTAATTTTTTGTTTGCAAATAAGAGAGTAAAAAATACTAAAATGCTGCATCTTCTTTTTTCTCTTTAAATTTTAATTCTTTATAAAGCTGTTCATTGTTCTCCCACTTAAATCTCGTTCTGAAGATTGAGAAAAAAACGGCAACGCCAAATACGCCAATAGTTATAAGAATAATTTCAGTATTTGAAATGTAAATCATATTCTTATACCAGCCATGAAATATAACCGCCAATAGAACAGGAAGCGCAAATATAAGCCCTAGTGGCATTCCGGCGGCTACCTGTGTTACGAACCTTTTTTGTTTTTCCCTGTTTTTTTCCCAAAACTCAATAAAAAGCTTTTCATCTTTTGTAAGCATGATGCAAATTTAACGCGTAATTATTCCGATAAAAAATTTCGATGGATTCTTGCCTGTTTTGCATTTTTTGGAATTCGCTCAATAAAATGTAGGTTTGCTTTCATTAAAAATAAATCTGTGAAAATTGAGCAGGCTCTTGTACTGTATTTATTAAAACATAAACAACTTTCTCTTCAGAGAATTGGCACTTTTAAAATTGATGGTGCTATACCGGATAATACAGATAATGACAAGCCATTTATAATTCCACCCGATGCCATTTCATTTCAGTATGATGCCAAAACAGGTGAAGATGATGATCTTATTGCCTTTATCGTTCAAAATACAAAGAAAATAAAACCTCTTGCTTCCGCAGATCTTGACTCATTTTTAACGCTGGGACTTCAATTCATAAATATTGGGAAACCATTTTCTATTCAAAATCTCGGCACGCTGGAAAAATTGAAAAACGGCGGACTTGAATTTAGGCCGGGGCCACTGGTGCAAAGAGTTGAAGCACCAAAGGTAAAAATCCAGGATGAAGGAGCTGAAAAACATGAGGAAAATCTTTTCAACGATTACCAGAGAAAACCTGAAGGAAATGGCAAATTGATTTTGATAGTTGCGATCATTGTGATTTTAGGAATTGGCGCCTGGGCCGCATGGCATTACGCTTTCAGTAAAAATGGTGACGAATCAACAACCACATCAGAGACAATAATTCCCGTAACAGATTCAAGCGCCATCAAAAAAACTGATTCAATAAACGCAGCTAAGGTTTCTGTAGACACTACCTTGGCTTCACAAAAAATCTTGCAGATAGTGTCACTTTCAAAATAGTGGTAAAAGAAACCAATAATAAGGCAGTCGCATTGGCCCGCACTGAAATTTTAAAGAGTTATGGAAGAAATGTAATTATGTACACAGCAGATTCTATAACTTTCAAAGTAGCACAATTATTTACTGCACCTCTTTCAGATACTGCAAAAATTTTAGATTCGCTTAACAGGTATTATTACC
>JBDTKB010000133.1:0-6664 GCA_039935555.1 Ginsengibacter sp.
ATTAGTTAATTATACCCAAAATCATTTATCAAATCCAATGATCACAGTACATTTGAATAATCTTGAATTCAACGCCTTCCACGGAATTCATGAGGAAGAAAAAAAATTGGGAAATGACTATATCGTCGATGCGTCGGTTGAATTTCACGAAGAACTCAACGTTATTACTTCAATTCACGACACCATTAATTACACAGTTATTTACAACATCATCAAAAAAACTATGAGTGTTTCAACACCTTTACTGGAAACTGTTGTGATGAATATTGGTAATGAAATTCATGATGAATTTCCCCAGGTTAGATCCATAAATATTTCTTTAAAAAAGATGTTCCCTCCGATAGAGGGTATCCGCGGTCAGGCTAGCGTTAACTGGCAAAAAGAGTTTTAACGGAATTATCGACTATGAAAACTAAAAAATGAAAGCTGTATTTATTTTTTCCATTTGCCTTTTTTCTGGCTTTTTGTATGGTCAGGATGTAACGGATATTATAAAAAAAGCGGACTCCCTCGAAACATCAATGAATGATGCGCAGGCGATAACTACTTATAAAGAGGCGCTAAAATTACAACCTTCAAATATTTATGTATTATGTAAATGCAGTGAACTTTGCAGCCGGATTGGCGGCCGTTTAAAAGAAGATAAACCAAATCAGGACAAATATTATGATGCAGCGAGAAGCTACGCCCGCAGTGCTTTACAACTAAACCCATCTTATTCCGATGCAAATTTTGTAATTGCTTTGGTAATGGGTAGGGATGCAATGCGTAAAAGCGGCAAAGAAAAAATAGACGCGGTAAAAGACATTAAAAAATATGCTGACCTCGCTATAAAATACGATCCACGAAATTATAAAGCATGGTTTGTATTAGGCAAATGGTATTATGAAATCAATGCGCTTAATTATTTAGAGCGCGCAGCGGTTAAACTTTTTTTTGGCGCGCTTCCTCCCGCTGATATAAATGACGCCATTCATTGCTTTGAAAAAACGAAGTCAATCAACCCGGGTTTCGTTTTAAATTACCTTTCACTTGCCAAAGCCTATAAGAAAAAAGATGAAGAAGCTAACGCAAAGCAAAGTCTTATGGCTATGCTTGCTTTACCCGATAAAACTCAGGATGATGCAAGAATTAAAAACGAGGGAAGAGACCTTCTTAAGAAATGGAATTAGACCAACCATCATTGAATTATGCTGTTGAAATAAAATCTTCTCTATTGATATTTAAACCAAAATACTTTCGCCACATAAAAACTAAATATAAAAATGAATTTTAAAAATCTAGTTACAGGTTTTCTCATTATGACCTGTGCATCAGTTGCTGCGCAAAGCACAACCTCGTCCTATGATCCGCACGACTTGTTCACCCCAAATTTTTATCCTTCTTCAGTAAATGAATACAGGGCTGCCGACGGCGAACCCGGGCCAAAATACTGGACCAACAAAGCGAGTTATAAAATTGAAGCATCGCTTGATGATGCAAGTGATAAAATTACCGGCAGTGAAATTATAACTTACACAAATAATAGCCCCGAGGCGATGCCTTTTTTGTGGTTATATCTTGACCAAAATCTCTACAACCTTGATTCGCGTGGCCAGGCGAAAACACCAGCCACAGGAAGAAGCAGGTATGGCGATGTAAACTCAAAATTTGAAGGTGGATTTAAAATACAAGCCATCAAATTGATTTCATCAGACAAAAACAAAAAAACTGAATCTAACGTAACAAATGTTGTTTCGGACACACGCATGCAATTGCGTCTCCCTGTTCCGTTGAAAGCAAATGGAGGCACCATCAGTTTCAAAATTGATTATTCATTTTCTATTCCCAAATATGGTTCTGACAGAACCGGAATCCAAGACACCAAGAACGGAAAGATTTATGCAATTGCGCAATGGTATCCGCGCATGTGCGTATTTGATGATATAAACGGCTGGAGCACTTTGCCCTATCTCGGCGCAGGCGAATTTTATCTTGACTACGGCGATTATGATTACACGATCAGCTCTCCGGCTAATGAAATTGTTGTGGGCTCTGGAGAGTTGCAAAATCCGCAGGACGTATTAACGCCTATCCAAATGAAAAGAATGGCACAGGCAAGGCAAAGTGACAAGACGGTAATGATACGTTCAGCAGAAGAGGTAACCGATCCGGCCTCGCGCCCTAAAAAAGAGAGACTTAGCTGGCACTATAAAATAAAAAATGCAAGGGATGTTTCGTGGGCCGCTTCAACGGCCTTTATATGGGATGCTGCAAGAATGAATTTACCCTCCGGAAGAAAAGCATTGGCAATGAGTGTTTATCCGGTGGAGTCTGCAGGCGATAGTGCCTGGGGAAGAGCTACGGAATACACAAAAGGCAGTATTGAGAATTATTCAAAAAGATGGTTCGAATACCCATATAATACTGCTACAAATGTAGCGAGTAATGTTAGCGGTATGGAGTATCCCAGCATTGTTTTTTGTGGTTTTAAAGCTAAGGGCCGGGGGCTGTTCGGTGTAACTGATCATGAGTTCGGACATACATGGTTTCCGATGGTTGTAGGAAGTAATGAGCGGAAATATGGCTGGATGGACGAAGGCTTCAATACTTTCATTAATTCCATTGCAGACCTTGATTTTAATAATGGAGAATATAAACCGCGGCCACAAAATAAAATTTTTCTCTATAAGTATATGTTCAGTGATAAAACGGAGCCAATAATGAGCGAGCCTGATGCATTAAAAGAAGCCAATATTGGTGTGGCACTTTATATGAAGCCTGGTTACGCACTTACATTATTACGTGATGAAATTCTTGGGCCAAAATTATTTGACTATTCTTTTCAAACCTATATTAAAGGATGGGCATATAAACATCCGACACCCTGGGATTTTTTTAGGACAATGGAAAACGCAGGAGGGGAAGACTTGGGTTGGTTTTGGAAAGGAATGTTTATTGAAAATTATAAATTGGACCAGGCGATTACCGACGTAAAATATGTTCAGGGTGATTCCTCAAAAGGTGCACTTGTAACTATCACTAACCTTGACAAGATGGCAATGCCGGTTTACTTACAATATGAAACTATCAGTGGTAAAACCGGAACGGTAAAAATTCCTGTAGAGATTTGGCAAAATGGCGACAAATGGATTGAAAAATTAAACACCACGGAAAAACTTAAATCGGTAACGATTGACCCGGAGCATATTTTCCCTGATACAAACTATGATAACAACACCTGGAACGGTAATTAACTCATAATTATTCCTTTAATAATATTCATTTCGGAATACATTTCCGAATGGGTATTGTTAAATGATTTTCCGAAAATGCTACTGGCAACGTTTGAATAAATGGCCGTCGCTAAATATTATATCCTCAAGTTTTCTCATTGGTTATTTTAAGCTACTTTTGCAGCCTTTTATGAAACCCATCAGTGAAATCTATAATTTAATTAAACAGCCGGCGGAGGTAGTTATTACATTCCATCAAAAACCTGACGCAGATGCTATGGGTTCTGGTTTGGGGCTTTACCATTTCCTTGTTCAACTGGGTCATTCAGTTACAGTTATTTCACCTACCAACTGGCCTTCATTTTTAAATTGGATGCCAGGATCAAAGAAGGTAGTTGACTTTGAAATGCATAATGAAAAAGCAAACGCTATTTTAAAGCAGGCGCAATTAGTTTTCTGTCTTGATTTTAATGTTTTAAGCCGAACAAAAAGAATGGAGCCGGTTTTGGAAGCGTTATCAGCTACCATGATATTAATTGATCACCACCAGCAACCGCAAACAACTGCGTTTGCTTATGGAATGAGCGATGTGAATAAAAGCTCCACTTCAGAAATGGTATATGATTTCATTATCGCCAGTGGAAATTCTGATAAGCTTAATGCAGAAACGGCAGAATGCTTATATGCCGGCGTAATGACGGACACGGGTTCATTCCGGTTTAATTCTACTTCAGCAAACGTCCATCGAATGATTGCTGATCTAAAAGATAGAGGGCTACAACACAGCCAGATTCACGAAAACCTTTTTGATAATTTTTTGGAAGGAAGGTTCAGGTTTTTTGGTAATATTCTTTTAAATAGAATGGAGATATTTTATGAATATAATGCGGCGTTGATAGCGATTCCACAAGTCGATCTTATTAAATTTAATGTGAAGACAGGCGATACAGAAGGGCTTGTTAATTTTCCTCTCAGTATAAAAGGTATTAAGCTTGCTGCAGTTGTGATTGATCGCGGTGACGAGCGTAAAAGTTCCTTTAGAAGCAAGGGCGGTTTTGACATAAATACTTTTGCCCGTAAATATTTTAATGGGGGTGGGCACTTTAATGCGGCTGGCGGAAAAAATACGGAAACGCTTGATGAAGTGGTGATTAAATTTAAAGCGGCTTTAAAAGAAAATAAAGAGCAATTAAACAGTTAACAATTATAAAAAAATAAAAAATGAACAAAGCAATTAGCCTGGCAGTACTTTCAATATTAATATTGGCTGCAGGTTGTAAAGAACAAAAATTTAAAAAAACAAAAGGCGGAAAATTAGAATATAAAGTAGTCGGCGCCAACAGCGGTGATGCAGTAAAATACGGAACTGCTATTCAATTTAAAGCATATAGTTACTACAATGATTCTTTAATGTCAACCCCGTTTGATACCGTGGCACAGGTTATTGAAATTGATTCTACCAAATTACCTACAGAGTATATTGAAATTTTTACTGCTGCAAAAAAAGGAGACAGTATTATTACCCGCACTTCAATTGATTCAATTAAGAAATTTAATCAGTTACCTCCATATGCTAAAAAAGGTTTTCTTGGTTATCATTTTAAAATAATTGACGTTGTTACAGACCCTGCCAGGGTAACAGCCTTGAGAACTGAATCAATGGATAATATGCGAAAGCTGGATTCAATTAATTCACTAAAGCAACGAGAAATTGACGATAAAACATTGTCGGATTATTTGGCAAAAAATAATATCAAAGCAACTAAAACCGCGAAAGGAACGTATGTTGAAATCCAAAATCCCGGAGAAGGCGACCCGATTGACAGTGGCCGTGCAATTACCGTAGATTACAGGGGAATGACTTTAGACGGAAATGGATTTGATTCCAGCTACGATGCCTCAGGCAAATCTGTGAAGCCGTTTACATTTGTAGTTGACCAAAAAGGTTCCATTGAAGGCATGTCCGACGGAATGATGCTTTTCAAAAAAGGTGGTAAAGGAAGAATATTTATTCCTTCATACCTCGCATATGGTTCACGTGGAGCAGGTAATGACATTAAACCAAATACACCGATCATGTTTGATGTAAATGTTATAGATGTTTTAACCAAAGAACAGTATAGTGCGAAAATGATGGAGCAACAAAAGCAAATGCAAATGATGCAGCAAATGCAACAAGGTGCGCAACAACAACAACAACAGCCGCAGCAAAAAACCAAATAAGATAATTTAGTTTTATTATTTGAACGCCGGATCCTTACAAGGATTCGGCGTTTATGCTTTACCGTAAGCTTGTAAAAGTGTAACCGCCTCCCTGGCTTCTTTCACGTCGTGCACGCGCAAAATATTTGCCCCATTTAGTAAAGCAATTGTGTTCAGCACCGATGTTCCGTTAAGTGCATCATTAACATCAATTTGAAGCGTTTTGTATATTGTTGATTTTCTTGAAAGGCCTGCCATAAGAGGTTTGCCAAGCATCTTAAATATCTCAAGGCTTTTTAAAATTTGGAAATTATGCGCTATCGTTTTACCAAAGCCAAAACCAGGATCTATGATCACATCCACAATTCCAGCGTTCCGGCATTGGCTAATTTTATCAATAAAAAAATCCAACACATTTGTAACTACGTTTTCGTATTGAATTGATTGGTGCATCGTTTCAGGCACACCCTTTATATGCATGGCGATAAAAGGAACACCAAGGGTCGCTACAGTTTCCAACATTTTTTTATCCATTTCACCTGCGCTTATATCATTTACAATTGAAGCTCCGGCGAGAACTGTCTCCTTTGCAACTTCCGAATGGTAGGTATCAATTGATAATAAAATATTGTTGTTGTTTTTTGCGAGCATTTCAAAAACAGGCATCACCCGTTTCAATTCTTCATTAGCAGAAACACGTTCACTTCCGGGCTGTGTACTTTGGCCACCAATATCAATAATGTCTGCGCCTTCCTCAATCATTTGATCAACCTTTTTGCTTATGGCATCCAAATTTTGCAACCTGCTAGCCGCATAAAAAGAATCATTGTTTACATTGAGAATACCCATTACGAGGGGCTTGTCAAATATTATTAATTTCCCTTTACAGTTCAACGTAAACATTGTGTGTTTATGATTAAATTTGACGATAATTATTATGCAAGTTACCACTGATGAACAATACGACAGCGCAATAAAAAGTTGCAGGGAAATCTTTTTAAAGAAAACAAAAGATTACGGAACAGCCTGGCGCGTTTACCGAACTATTTCTATTGCAGACCAGATTTATATAAAAGCCAAACGCATCAGGAATATACAGGAGACCGGTTTGCAAAAAATCATAGACGACGTCGAAGGAGAGTTCAAGGGTATTTTAAATTATGGTATTATCGGGCTGATTCAACTCGATTTTAATGATGATGAAGTTGAAGATGTTCCGTTGCAGGAAGTTACGCGGTTATATGATG
>JBDTKB010000134.1:0-17018 GCA_039935555.1 Ginsengibacter sp.
ATAACAGATTTTAAAGTGACAGGAAAGGTTAATATAAATTCATCACAGGTTATAACGCCCGGTGCGTATGGTGATATCAGTTTAAGTGGAAATAAAACACTCACCTTTTCGGGTCCGGGAAAGTATATTTTTAATTCTATAAAAAATTATGGCAGCTCAAATAGTTTCGTTTTTGATTTTACCAATGCTACCGGTACTTTCCAAATTTATATTTATAATGATGCGAGCCTTGATAAAATAAATGCGTCAATTGTAAATGGCGGCGACCCTTCTAAAATATATACCGAAGTTCATGGAAAGGGTTATACCTGCTTCACCAGTGCTGCGTTCAACATCGCTAACGGATCATCAGGCAAAGCCTCAACATGGCTGGGAACCGTTTGGGCTCCTAATGGTTCTATAAACATTGGATCAGGTAGCGGTTCAAGTAAACTTACCGGTGCCCTTTTAAGTGCTACAAAAGTTAATATTCAAAGTGGCGTAACTATTAATTACACTGCTTATTCAGATGAGACGGATATTTACCCCTATTATCCACCTCCAATCAACGGTAAAGTAAATGACTTGTTGGGCTCCGAGTTAAATTCACTTTACTCAAATTCGGCAACGCTTAAAGATTCTGCTCAAAATATATTTATGATCAGCCACGATTCTGTGATGATAGAAGTAATTGCAAAGATTGGCCAGGTGGCACAGTTAACAACACTATTACAAAGTTCAGGGTATGGCATGACGAACCTGATTAATAATGGACCGAATACAATGGTGGTTTCGGGCAAATTTCCAATAGCAAATCTGCCAAAGTTGGATATGCTTCCAGACCTAATTGATTATTGCCGGCCACTCTTTCCTCCTATAAGTAACATTGGAGTAACAACAACAAATGGTGAGATCGCCATTCATTCGGACTTTGTACGCAATGGCTACAATGTATCTGGCCAGGGCGTAAAGGTCGGAGTGATTTCTGATAGCTATAATACGATTCCAGGAGATCCGGCAAATACAGATGTTGTAAATGGCGACTTACCCGGAGTTGGAAACCCGTATGCAAATACAACACCCGTGGAGGTGTTGCAGGATTATCCATTTGGAAGGCGAACTGACGAGGGAAGAGCCATGTTGCAAATCGTTCATGACATTGCTCCTAAAGCTCAATTAGGTTTTAGAACCGGGTTCATAAGCGCCGGAGATTTTGCACAGGGAATACGACAATTTCAACAGAATAATTATAATGTAATTGTAGATGATGTTACCTACATTACGGAACCATTTTTCACAGATGGAACAGTAGCCCAGGCTGTTAACGACGTAGTTGCTCAAGGCGTTTCCTATTTTGCAGCGGCAGGTAATTATGGAAATGCATCCTATCAAAGTTCTTTCAGGAGTGCACCAGCCCCCGCCGGATTTACTGGTACCGCTCATAATTTTAATAACACTGGCGGCACAGATATTTATCAAAGTATTTCACTTACTCCCGGTACTTACACAATAGTATTGCAGTGGCAGGATGATGTATATTCATTAGGCCAGTCTCCCGCTGGCACTGTCAATGATCTTGATCAATACTTGGTAAAACCTGACGGTTCAATGATCGGTTTTAATAGAAATAACATTGGTGGCGATCCAATTGAAATACTTCCTTTCACTGTTACTGCCAATACACTTGCCGATCTAATGATCATACGTGCTGCAGGAAGTACAGCGGTAAATTTCAAGTACATAGTCTTCCGGGGAAATTTAACGATCAATGAGTACAATTCAGTTCAATCTACAATTGTAGGCCAGTCGAATGCGGCTGGAGCTATGACTGTTGGTGCGATAAGATATAATCAGACACCTGCCTTTGGAGGAACAGCGCCTTACAATACCGAAACTTTCAGTTCTTTGGGTGGCACGTCAGTAAATGGAGTAGTAAGAAATAAACCCGATTTTACCGGCCCGGATGGAGTAAATACGACCGTTAATTTTGGATCACTTAATATTGAGGGAGACCAGTTTCCAAACTTCTTTGGCACTTCTGCTGCTGCTCCACATGCCGCAGGTGTAGCGGCTCTTTTAATAGAAGCGCAATCTAAATTTTCAAGCCACGTAATAACGCCGGCAGAAATGAAAGCCATTCTTCAGGCAACCGCACTGGATATTAGCACCCCCGGCTTTGATTTATCAAGTGGTGCCGGACTTATACAAGCGCAGGCTGCGTTAGCAACCTTTGCAGCTCCTACTCCGGTTAGTACAAGCCTGGATGTGCCTGCCAATACGGTTCCAGGTAAAACAACATTCACACTAACAGTTAATGGGAATTATTTTTCTGATTCTACCAAAGTGCTTTTTAGAGGAAGCCCGCTTACGACAACCGTTTTAAGTTCTACACAAATCACTGCATCTATTCCTGTGTTTACAGGCAATCCCGCCATACAGGCCTCAACGAAGGCTAAATCGATTAATGGTAATGACGGCGGGGTTTCTCAATCTCTCTTTTTCTTTACTATACCAAAAAAACAAATCGTAATTACAGTTGATAATAAGAGTAAAAAATATGGAGAAAAAATACCAGCTTTCACGTCAACCATAACAGTGAACAATGTTCCTTTGGCAACCTCCGGTTTATCCTTGACAGATCTTGGCCTGGATAATATTGTTTATACATCACCTGCGACAGACCTTAGCAACGTAGGAAAATATTTTATTAAGGCTTCAAGAACATTTGATGCTACTAACCCTGCTGACGCAGGATTAATAGAGCTTTATGATTATTCCTTTACAGATGGTTTGCTCACTATCAATCAAATGCCACTTAAAATTACGCCGATGGACAAGGTGGTAACTTATGGTAATAAGATAGACAGTATCACTTTTAATTATGAATATGATAATACCAATATTGATGTAGCCAACAGATCAGCGTTTCTCAATAATTTGATTGCGGCTCATACATCCAACCTTGTAGATACTGCGATAGCATTTGTAAATGGAAAAGCAATTGTTGCAGGCAGAACGTTAACAGTGGCTGACTTGCAGGATATGAGCTTTTTAGCGAGTGGTAAAGCGATCGTAGCTGGCAAAGCAATTGTTGCGGGAAGCCTTGTGACGGACATGAAAGTTATTGAATTAGAGCTTGCTTCTATTTTCAACTACCAAGTGAACGATTCTACAGTTTCTACTCTTGTAAATGGAAAGGCAATTGTTGCTGGCAAAGCGCTCGTTGCAGGTAAAGCAATTGTGGCCGGTAAAGCAATTGTTGCAGGGACGCAAATAGTAAATAGTGCCAATGTGAACGACACGAGCAATAATAATGTTGTCGTAATTATTGATTCTGCAGATGTTAACTCATCAGACAATGCAGGAATTACCGATCTTAAATCTATAAACCTAATAACGGGCATTCATGCCGGCCCGGCGTTTATTGTACCTGGCGCATTGCTTTCAGAAAACTTTGCCATCAATTACGGATTAGGAAATCTCACTATTTTACCTGCACCACTTACCGTTCAGGCTAACGATACATTCATATTTAAGGGTTCGCATATACCTCCATTTACTTCAACAATATCTGGTTTTGTTTATAATGATAATACCGTCGTTTCCGGCCCTCATTATAGCTTCTCCCGGGTATGTACCGGTGACGCGGGAGTTTACCCTATCATACCAAATTCACTTGTGTTAAGTATCCCAACCGATTACACGATTACGTATCTTGCGGGCACTTTATACATAAATCCTAAAGGCGGCTACACAAAAAATGTAAAGCCTAAATTAGATTGTGTAGATGTTCTGGTTAACGATCCGTCCGGTTTCAACTATGTCGCGCATTTCTCATACATCAATCCAAACTCAACCGCTATTTATGTACCAATTGGCTCTGATAACAGCCTGGTAACATCTGGAAATTACAGTGGTGTGCAACCAAAAGTATTTTTGCCCGCGGGAGGTACTTTCAATATTCCATTCGATGGAAATAAATTAGAATGGCAGTTAAAGACATACAACGAAAATCAAAAATGCGCAATTGCGAGTGATGCCAGTTCCACTTCTTCAAGATGCAGTGGTGGTCTGGCGTATAATCCAAATGTTGGTGTAATCGCTAATGGAATTGCTGATGTGATAACGGCTTATCCAAATCCTGTGACAAGTAAAGTAAGGATAAGCGTTAACGATGCAGCCGGCATAGGTAATAACATTGTGCTTTATGATTTGCCCGGCAAAGCGCATTCGCCAAAATCAATTCGAAAAATTTCTTCAACCAGTGTTGACCTGGATCTTAGTAATTTAAGTGCAGGCGTTTATTTCATTAAAATTCAAATCAACCAAAAATATAAAACCTTTAAAATTATAAAATTATAAATTGCATGAGTTTATATAGATAAAGAAAAATGAGTGGGTGAATAGCCCCTCATTTTTTTTATAAATTTTTTATATAATTTAATTATTAATAAAAACCGATATAAATTTATTCAATTAAAAATCTCTAATGACAGGACAAAAGATATTCTTCCCCGTATATTTTCTTTGTCTTTCTGCATTGTGCTTTGGTCAAAATGGCAAATTTGATAGCTTAAAAAATGCGGTGTCAACAGGTGTAAACGACACTACCAAAGTAAAGAATCTAATTCTTTTGAGCAATGAATATATGAGCACATCGCCAGGCGATGCTATTAAGTATAGTAATGAAGCAAGGGACCTTGCTATAGAATTAAGATACACGCCCGGCATAGCTTACGCTCAGAAAAATATCGGGATGGTTTATTATAACCAGACAAAGTACGTAGAAACAATTGAGCATTGGACGCAATCTTATCTGTTATTTGATTCCATCGGAGACAAGGTTAACGAAGCTTTATTATTAAATAACATTGGCTCCGTATACATGAACCAGGGCGATGATCCTAAAGCATTGGAATATTATTTTAAGTCTTTACAAATTGCAGAACAAAGCCAGGATGATCATAAGATTGCAATAGCGCTTGGAAACATAGGCACTATTTATTCAAACAATAAATTCACTTATGAAAAAGCATTGAACTATTATTTGAAAGCACTGCACCTCAGCGAAAAATTGAAAGATAATAATATCATGGGCGGCTTGCTGGTCAATATCGGCGAAACTTATATGAACAGGAATAAGGATGACTCAGCATTGTATTATTTTAAAAAATCACTTGAAGCTTACAAGAACACCGAAAATATTCCTTATTCATTAAATGACATTGGTAAAATATACACGCGTAAAGGAAATTATGGCCTTGCAAAAAGATATCATGAGGAAGCGCTTAATTATGCCGATAAACTCACGCTACAATTAGATATCGTTCAGTCGTACTTAGGGCTGGGAGATAATTATTATAAAAACGGTGATTATCTTAAAGCATTGAGCGCATACAAAAATGCTCAATTTACAGCGAATGAAACAAGCACCAAAAAGGAATTAAGAGATGCTTACGAGGGATTGGCATTAACGTACGCTGCTTTAAAGAATTACGAAAATGCTTATAAATACCAGGCACTATTTACAAATATTAAAGACACCTTATTTAACCTGGATATTGCTCAAAAAGTAAACAACCTTCAAAATAATTTTGAGATTCAAAAAAAGCAAGGGCAAATTGATATACTGACCAAGGCTAAAGCATTGCAAAAGTTGGAATTACAAAAGCAAAAATTTGCCAGGAACACATTGGCTGCAAGCCTTGTGTTTGTATTTGCAATTACCTTTATTTTATTCAAACTGTACAGGAAAGTTGGGCGCCGCACTTTGCAATTGCGAAGATCATTAGAAGACTTAAAGTCAGCACAATCTCAACTCATCCAATCTGAGAAAATGGCTTCGTTGGGCTTGCTTACTGCAGGTATCGGCCATGAAATACAAAACCCTTTAAATTTTGTCAATAATTTTTCTGAAGTAAATGTTGAATTGTTGCAGGAATTAGAAGAAGGTCCGTTTCAGAAATTGTCTGGAGTTGACAAAGCGAAAGCCATTGAAATTATAACGGACCTTACGCAAAATATGGAAAAAATAACGCACCATGGTAAACGTGCGGATGCAATTATAAAGGGAATGTTGCAGCATTCGCGGACAAGTTCAGGATCGAAAGAACCCACAGATATAAACGCACTTGCTGATGAATATTTTCGCTTAAGCTACCATGGATTGCGGGCAAAAGATAAAACTTTTAATGCCATCATGAAGACTGATTTTGATAATGATATTGATAAAATTAATATTGTGGCCCAGGATATTGGAAGTGTGCTTTTGAATCTATATAATAACGCATTTTACTCTGTGAATGAAAAAAAGAAAAAACTTCGGGATGGTTATGAGCCAAAAGTTTCCGTTAGTATTAAAAGAATAAACGATAAGATTGAAATCAGGGTGCGAGACAATGGAACCGGGATTCCGCAAAAGGTGGTTGATAAAATATTCCAACCCTTCTTTACTACAAAGCCAACCGGTGAAGGAACAGGATTAGGATTATCACTAACTTATGACATCATCACCAAAGAACATAACGGTACCATACACGCAGAAACAAAAGAGGGCGAAGGCGCGGAATTTATCATCCAAATTCCTGTGTAATATTTTAAATATTCTTTATTGTTTTAACCTTTCACCTATTACCGTCTTGGAAAGTTGGTCATGAAATAATTGCTTACTTTTTTTGAAAGTAAAGTATTGGATGATCAAAGGAATAATCAATAAATAAGAATATCCAACTATCCAACGGACAATATTTCTCCATAGTGCTCTTCCAAAGGTAATAGGGTGCCCGTCTTTGTCTGTTATTTGTAATTTCATAATTCGTTTCCCAAATGTTCCCCGCCACTTAGAGGATTCCATAATTGCGCAAACTATAAAATACAAGCTGAACGTAAAAAATAAAATATAACTTACTTTTTCATCTGACACTTCTTCGTCAGAACCCACAACCGCCACCGACGCCATAGCAAACGCTATAAACATTACAGGGAACATCGTCAACAAATTGTCGAGAAAAAACGCGGCGGCCCTTTTCCATAAAACATCTTTATAATATTGACCACGCCAGTTTTCTTCAAGTGCTACAAATTTTTTTTGCTGCGCAAACTGTCTTGGTGGGGGCGATGGTTTCGTAACCTCCGGTCCTTTTTCCTGGTCTCTATTTTTAGTAAAATTTAAAGATGGCGATGACGTTTCATCTTTTTCAATGGCAGGTGCAGCATTATGTTTTTCTTCGGCAGGCGGAGGAGTCTGCGCAGCCGCATAATCAGAAAAGGCATTAATAGAATCGGTGATATCTGATACCACGGACGTGAGCGCGTCATCTTCGCTATTCCAAAATTGTTTATTATTTAATGGCTGAAAATTCTTTGGCAATAAAGGAAGATTTACAAAAGGT
This sequence comes from Ginsengibacter sp., assembly GCA_039935555.1. Classification (GTDB taxonomy): domain Bacteria; phylum Bacteroidota; class Bacteroidia; order Chitinophagales; family Chitinophagaceae; genus Ginsengibacter. Next base: position 7,371 of record JBDTKB010000134.1, read on the forward strand.
GTAGATCGCCATAAACAATTTCGAACCAATATCGGCAGCATGATCGTTTCATTATTATTATATCGAGCTATTACCTTTTTTGTACGCTGATAAGTTTCCTCATCATCAATAAAATCTGCGCTAATAAAAGCGATTACAATATCGGCACTGTATAACCGAAGTTTATAACTATTAACATCTTCTCCCGCAGGTATCTCAAAATCACTATTGATCTGAATAGGTATTTTTGAATTTCTTAACACAGGCGACAAATATTTTTTTATGGCAACACACTCCTGCTGGTCTTCAGGAGCAGCCAAAAAATAGACAAGGATTTTTTCTCTTTTAGTTGGAGCCGGGGCATTCAAAGTATCATTCATGAGATAGAGTTAAAAATGTAAATCAATTTATACTTTATACAATTTACTGAAAAAGATTTCATCAATTTTTACTATTAATGTAGTCCACGAGCGACTCAATTCCCTGCGCAATTTCGGTAAATGCTTCATCACGATTTGCATACTCTGTAACAGGTTTTGCATTCCTGGGAAGAGCCTGGAGTTTGGCGTAGGGCATTTTACTCCAGTCACATCTGCGAAGAATTACAGGTACTACGTGCGCCGTACCAGCCTCGTGGCGCTTCATTGCAGATGCGAGTTCTTTATCCCAGATAAAATCAGAGCTATTGAAATCAATGCTAATTAAAAGAAGAATAATATTCGCTTTTTCTAATGCATCCATTATTTCAGCATTCCACTCCTGTCCGGCAATAAGATCCCTGTCGTTCCAGGATTGAATTTTTGAAGACCTTTTCAACACCTTAAGATATTTGTCCAGCTCTGTTTTTAAATCTTCATCTACATGGGCGTAAGAAGTAAATATATTGGCTGCTGCCGGAGAATTTTCATCCATATTTAGAACACTTGTTTTATTTTATCAATAAAAAATTAGTAATCATTACAAGGAGTCAATTATAGATTAGCAATATATGGCTTGTTAGAGGATATTAGATTTGAATAAATTTATTAAACAAATCCCGTTCTATCAATTTAATTATGAGTCAAATCTAAAACCTTTCGGAATAACCAGCCGTGGAAAAGAGAAAAAATTTCAGAACGTGCTTATATTTTGGAAAGCGATGAAACATCATTATGCTTGAAAAGGAAAAAAAATTGAAATCTTTTAATCCATCTACGTTCTTTTCAAATCAACGAAATCAATATTTTATTATCATTAAAACTAAAGGCCGACCGTTGATATTTTTAATTCATTCAAATGTTGCATGATAATAGACCCTGAAATTTACAATATTTTATTCGGTTGCCTGCTCATCTTGATATAAACAAAATACATTGCCGGCGGGGTCAGAGAAACGTGCAATTGTTTCGGAGCTTTCCATATCAGGCGTCTCCATCATTTTTCCTTTATTTTCAGCAATTAATTTTGAGGTTTCCGACACACTATAAACCATTATCGAAATCAAAACGCCCGGGCTTGTTGCAGGTTCCCTGCCGGTCACCCACATGCCACTAACTTGTCCCGTCGTATCATCAAATGATAAGTTACCGCCATTATCTTCCCTTACATTCCATCCAAATACTTTCTGATAAAATTGTGATGATTCCTGCACGTCTTTAGCGGGTATTTCGAGGTAGCAAATTTTTCCATTTGCAAATGATGGCTCAAAATTTTCACTCATACCTATAATTTTTATTTTAATTTATGAACTAACGCAGGGCATAAACGCAGCTGTATCTGATAATCCCGCATTACAAACCGCGCGACCTATTAAAGAAACGAAAATTTATTATCATTTAAAAAGTTTATTGAGATGCTGGCAAATTAAAAACTTGTAAAGTTTTAAGATGTCGTGCGGTTATACATCATGTCTCAACACCTCAAGAGGCGACCGGTTTAAAATTCCCCTGCAATTTACCAGGCCGATAAGTACTGTAAGCACACAAACCAAAAAAAATAAAATTAATACCGGAACAAGTTTCGGGTGAAATGGAGTATCAAAATAAAATGCGCCAAACTCCAACTGGCAGCAAGCGCTAACAGTATGCCCCTAAACGCCGCGAACGCGCCAAGAAAAAAATACTCGAGCGCCGTTATCGTAAATATTTGCCTGCGGCTGCCGCCCAGCGTGCGTAATAAAACACTTTCCTGTATGCGCTGGTATTTGCTGATGAGCACTGAAGAAACCAGAACAACTATACCTGTAATAATACTGAATGCAGCCATGAAGCGAATGACGAATACCTGAATTCTAATTTTAAATTCGGGCAATGTTAAACTTTATCAAGTTTTTAATGAATAAAACTTTTGGTTTAATTGGGATAATTTTTTTGATGATTACCTGTAGTTGCAACAATAATTAGGAAGGTGTCCAGGTAAAAAAACAAGCAATCCAAAGTGATAGCATAGTTACTTCCTCTTCTCATTCTAATCAATTATTTTTTTTGGTAACAGCCTTACTACAGGTTATGGATTAGATCCTGCCGAAGCATTTCCATCGCTGATACAAAATAAAATTGACTCGCTTAAACTAAATTATAAAGTAATAAATGCTGGGGTAAGCGGCGAAACTTCTGCTGGAGGATTGGGCCGAATCGATTGGATTTTAAGACAACCTGTGGATATTTTTGTTCTTGAATTGGGAGGCAATGACGGACTTCGCGGCATACCCTTAAGTGAAACCAAAAAAAATCTGCAGGCTATTATTGATAAGGTGAGATCGAATATCCAGCGCCCAAAATTGTCCTAGCCGGGATGCAGATACCTCCAAATATGGGTCAGCAATATTCAGAACAATTTAGAAATATTTATCCTTCACTTGCCGTAAGCAACAATACCACAATAATTCCGTTTTTGTTACAAGGCGTAGGCGGCGACCCAAAACTGAACCAGCAAGATGGTATTCATCCAACCGCAGCCGGAGATAAGATAGTAGCCGAAAATGTATGGAAAGTGTTGAAAGATCTTTTAAATAGCTCTTTTTCGAAGTAACATTCTTGTTTTAAATTTATCGATTGACTTTACTAATTCTTCCTGTATATATTATTGAACGAAATAAATGTGTAAGTCGCGCGCTATTAAAATATTGCTTCTGAAATCCTCTTTTCCCAACAAAATATTACTCCTTTTATTATTTTTTATTCTTCCCTTTACCGGTAGCAGCTTAGGAGTGCTTACACACGAAGCAATTATAGATGCATCCTGGGATAAATCTATTGTGCCATTATTAAAGGCGCATTATCCGCAGGCAACCGCTGAAGAAATAAGGTCTGCTCATGCATATGCTTATGGAGGTGCTCTTTGTCCGGACATGGGCTACTACCCTTTTAGTAGCAAAATGTTTACTGACCTTGTTCACTATGTTCGCAGTGGAGACATGGTAAATGCCTTACTTAGGGAAGCTAATAATATTAATCAATACGCATTTGCCCTTGGCTTTTTATCACACTATGAAGCTGATAATTTCGGGCATCCTATGGCGACTAACAAAAGTGTAACACTTGTTTATCCAAAAATAAAAAGAAAATACGGCAGCGTAATAACTTACGCGCAAGATAAAATATCGCATATGAGGATGGAATTTGGCTTCGATGTTTTGCAAACATCAAAAGGCAATTATGCGTCCCAGGCTTACCATGATTTTATTGGCTTTAAGGTAGACACGTCTGTGCTGGCAAGAGCATTTCATGACACCTATGGCCTTGACATAAATAGGGTTTTTAAAAACCGGCTACCGATGGCTATTGAGATCTTTCGGTTCATGGTGGCGAATGTTTTTCCTTTAATCACAAAATCGTCCTATGCTTTTAAAAGTTCTGAAAAACTGAAGAGCGATTCTACATCTACGAGTAAAAGATTTCGCTACAAGATGCAGGTAAAAAAATACAATAAGGATTTCGGCACCGGCTATAAAAAGGCTGGATTTTTCCCTACCATATTTGCCGCACTTATAAAATTTTTACCTAAAATAGGACCTTTGAGGCCTTTAAGATTTAAAACCCCAAATGCGCTGGCAGAAAAATATTTTGACGATAGCTTTGACACGATCCTTGTTCATTACAGCTCAAACCTCCGGCACCTTCGTCAACCATACATTGTGCTAACTGATATAGATTTTGATACGGGCGAGCCAACTAAAGAATGTGAATATACCCTGGCAGATGAAAGCTATAATGAATGGATTTTGGACCTGGACTACGATAAATTAAAAAATGTTAGTCCGCCTATAAAGAAAAATATTTTAAGCTTTTACACCAGGATCGATGTTTCACCCCGAAACAAATATTCAAAAAAAAGTCACAAACTGTACGATGCTTTTGAAGACTTGAAAAATTTTCATCCTGTTAATTTAGAGTGAAAGAATACTTTATTCTGATCATCAACAAAAAGGAAATATCTGACTGTCCACTTTCTGAAAAAACTTCAATCAATTTTTTAAACAGGTTATTACGGTGTAACTTTTATCACAATAAAACCGTTTACCGGTACGTAATTTCGTGCAGTAAAAAAAACGAATTCAGCATTATCAGGGTTTTTAAAAAAAAATAATACATGTTAAGTACTATTAAAGACTTGTTGGGCATGGGCCCTAAAACGGATTATGCGCAATTAGTTAAAGCTGGCGCTATCATTCTCGATGTCCGTAGCAATGGTGAATTTTTAAGTGGTCATATAAAGGGCTCTGTAAACATTCCGGTAGAGCAACTTAGTAATAATCTTAATAAAATAAAAGATAAAAACGTAACAATCATTACGTGCTGCGCATCTGGAATGAGAAGCGCTTCCGCAAAAAGTATTCTTAAAACTAACGGTTTCACAACAGTTTTTAATGGGGGCGCATGGAACAGCCTGGAGAACAAAATCTAAAATAAACCACGACAAATAACCTCAGAAACAGTTACACACACAGCCGCCGGTGCTTTCTTTTTAAAAGTAAAGAGCCGGCTTTTTATTTTCAATTGACTTGCCCGTTAGGTTGAGAAAGATATAATAATAATTGGCGTCCGTTTATGAATAGCGTCTTTTAAAATGAAATATTTTCTACTTCATTAACTAACCACAAGTTCATATGTAAAGCAAAAAATATGAAGTTATTTTCGGTGTAACTTCCAATTCGTAAATGAAATTGCAATGAATTTAACAGCCACTTTAGACTTGAAACAATACACAAGGCAACTTTAATTATTGGCACATCGTTATGGTTACTTTAACAACTTTGAAGTTTATGGACTGCGTTAACCTTTTGTTCGTTATCTAAATCATAAAATAGGCTTTCAGTGTTCGTTAAAAACAGGTTGGCGTTTTATTTGCACCCAACTATATTCTATTTTTAGCATCATAACATTAAGAACCATGATAAAATTGAAAGCATGAAAAGAATTTTGAGTTTTGTTCTCTGCCTTGTGTCTTTGTCATTTACTACAGAATGGCAGCCAAATTTTGAAACAGCTAAGCAAATTGCCCGGGATAAACACGAATTAATTTTATTAAACTTTTCAGGCTCAGACTGGTGCGGCCCTTGCATGAGATTACGTAAAGAAATATTAGATAATGGTGTATTTACTAAAATGGCCAATTCATCAATTGTTATGGTAAATGCGGATTTTCCAAGAAATAAAAAAAATCAATTGAGTGCACAGGCAACCAAACAAAATGAGACGCTGGCAGATAAATACAATCCCGATGGAAAATTTCCTTTCACATTATTATTGGATGCTAACGGAAAAGTAATAAAATCGTGGGACGGCTTTCCGGATGAGAGCGTGCAACAATTTACTGATGAAGTAAAAGACATTTGCGATGCTCATAAATAATTTACTTTATAATCGCGCATTTAAAATTTTATTTGTTAAGAGCTAATTGTGGTATCAAATAAAAAGAAGAGAGGTGAAGACCAAAATGTTTGTTAAGAATACTTGATCAATCCTCATTACCCTGAAATCAAATTACATCCTTACTTAAAATATAAGTTTCAAAAAATCACATTACATGTTAAAACCCATTTCTAAATTTGTCTGCCTTTCTTTGATGGCTTCAATTATGTTGACGTCATGCGCTAACGTGAAAGAATACCAGAAAAGCCGGATCAATGATTCTGAGATGATTTTAGGCAACAGAAAAGTTGAAAAGAATGAACTCAATTTTCAATCTTACCGTGAAGGTGCATCTGGCGCAAACGGTGGCAAAACCGGCGGTGGCTGCGGATGTAATTAAACTTCAATATACTTTATACCTGCATGAAAAAAATCTGCTTAACAGTCGTTGGAATCTACATGATGATGTTGCACGCCTTCTCACAATTCAACGATAAGGACACTTCATTTTATATTGCAAAGCCTTTAAAAATTGACGAGATAAATCTTGTCTCCAGCTATTATAACCAAAATGGAAATCATTCGCCGGTTACAGGGGGCATTGGTACTGAAAAAGTAAATGACCTCTCTAACGGCCTTGATGTGACCTGGATAGGATGGGATCAAAAACAAAGAAAAAATACATTGACGGCGGGTCTCGGATTTGATCATCATACTTCCGCCTCGGCGGCTTACGTGAATAAATCAGGTGCCTCTAAAACAGGAGGAACGAGGCTCTATCCATCCATCAACTGGAATGTAGATAATGAAAAGACGGGAAGAGGATTTGGGTTAGGCCTTTATTTTTCAAAAGAATATAACTACACGTCTTATGGAATAGATGCGATGTTTTCACAAAAGACAAAACATAATGGTGAATTCACCGGAAAAATAACCGGGTATTTTGACCGGGTTAAATTAATTTATCCTTCTGAATTTGTGCAAACAGTAACTGTTACTTCAGCAAGCTCCGGCGGTGAAAGTAAAAACAAAATACCATCGTCTCCGCGAAATACAATTACGGGTTCTCTGTCTTTTTCCCAGGTAATTAACCAACGTTTACAAGGAGTAATTTTGGTCGATGGAGTTATGCAAAGTGGTTATCTCGGTCTTCCATTTCACAGAGTTTACTTTACTGACGGCACTCCAAATATTGAAAAGTTACCATCGCAGCGATTTAAATTGCCGGTGGGAGTAAGGCTAAATTATTTCCTCGGTGACAAGATTATCTTGAGAACTTATTATAGATATTATGTCGATAGCTGGGGTATAAAATCAAATACCGCAAGCCTTGAAATTCCGGTAAAGATTACGCCGTTTTTCTCAATTAGCCCTTTTTACAGATACTACGATCAAACCGCCGCAAAATATTTTGCAGGGTATGAAGAACATACTTCCCAGGATCAATATTATACAAGCAATTATGACCTGTCAAAATTCAATAGCAATTTCTTCGGCGCAAATCTTAGAATAGCACCTCCGAAAGGTGTATTTGGAGCAAAACATTTAAATGCCCTGGAGTTACGTTACGGCCATTACTCAAAAAATATTGACATGAACGCAGACGTTATTTCCGTGAATTTTAAATTCAAGTAACCGTTAGCGTTAGTAACTAAAAATCTACTGCTTTTTATTTTTAAAAAGTTTAATAGCCATTTTGAGACTTATATAATTATACAACCTTCAGAATATAAAATTGCATTGAAATTTAAAAAAGTGTTTTAAATTGTTGGCTCTTAAATGCTTGATAATAAAATTCACACATGAAAAAATTTCAACTTCTCGCAGCAGGATTATTACTGCTTGTAATTGCGAATGCTCAAACTAACTTCAACTTCCCGGTTCAAACTAAAATTGAAAATGGAACTATAGAAGGTAATTATGATACCAAAGCGGGTTTGCAGGAATATTTTGGAATCCCATTTGCAAGGCCACCGGTAGGAAATTTGCGCTGGAAAGCACCGCAGCCCTTGGATAATTGGCAGGGCGTTTTACAAACCAAAAAATTTGGTCCGCGTCCGATACAGGGAATTGTATTTGGAGATATGGATTCGCGCTCAGACGGATTGAGTGAAGATTGCCTTTACCTGAATGTTTGGTCACCGGCAAAATATGACACAAAAGGATTACCAGTCCTGGTTTATTTTTTTGGAGGCGGCTTCGTAGCAGGCGATGGATCAGAACCACGTTATGATGGCGCATCTATGGCAGGCAAAGGAATAGTTGCGGTTACTGTAAACTATCGTCTTAATATATTTGGATTTTTATCGCTTCCGGAATTAAGTGCCGAAGCGCCCTATAAAGGTTCAGGTAATTATGGTTTGTTAGATCAAAATGCAGCGTTGAAATGGGTGCAAAAAAATATTGCAGCATTTGGCGGCGATCCTTCAAAAGTTACTATCGCAGGCGAATCTGCAGGCTCTATTGCAGTTAGCGCGCAAATGGCTTCGCCATTATCAAAGAAACTTTTTGCCGGCGCAATTGGCGAAAGTGGCGCAGCGATCAACCCTACCCTTTTTCCAGTGCCTTTGCAGGAAGCAGAAAAGACAGGTTCACAATTTATAAAAGGCTTTGGGTCACCTTCGCTTGAGCAGTTAAGAGCAATGAGCACTAAAGAAATTTATGAGCTGTATAATAGTTCGAAAAGATTTGGTTTCCCAACAGTAATAGACGGATATTTTTTCTCAAAATCGGTTCCTGAAATTTTTAAATCAGGAGAGCAGGCGATGATTCCGCTTTTAGTTGGCTGGAACTCTGCTGAAGTTCCCGGCGGAGCTTTTATGCAAGGGCAACCTTACACAGAAGAAAGTTATATCAAAAAATTAAAGGAAGCCTATCCAAAAGATTACGACCAGGTTTTAAAGTTATATCATAATACTGCTGCAAATAATATTGAATGGTCTGCAACCTCATTAGCTTCTGACAGGTTTATTGCTTATAGCACCTGGAAGTGGGCGGATCTTCAGGCGAAAAATAGCAACCAGCCAGTTTACCGGTATTTATTTTCAAGAGTGAGACCACCAGTTACAGATAATACGCTCACAAGTGGCCTAGCTGGTGGGGTTGTAAAAAAAGATCCGAACGCTCCTAAACCTGCGGAACCTATAGGTGCGCCACACGCTTCAGAAATTGAGTATTGTATGGGCAATCTTTATCTCGTAAATCAGCACCTGTGGACCGAAGACGATTATAAAGTTTCACGAACAATGGAAGATTACTTTGCAAATTTCATTAAGACGGGCAACCCAAATGGAGGCAGCTTATCGAACTGGCCGGTCGTAGCAAAAACTGCAACTGACCCTGATGTGATGATCATAGATGTAGACTCAAAAGCAGTAAAAGCACCTAACGATAACCGTTATAGATTTTTGGATAAAGCGTACGGAAATAATTAATTCATAGGTGTCCGGTATTTTAAAAATTATTTTTTGCGAAACTGGTCGTCGTCTTCTAAAACCCTTACTTACCCAGGGAAGATATTGAAGTATAAAATGGTGCCTGCAACGAAAAAATTCATTAAAAAATATCGTTACAAGTAACTAAGCCATTTTTTTTCAGGGTGGGTTGTTTTGTAATTGCCGTACCATTTACAAGGATAGTATAATATAAAAACTACGGCCAGCCAAACAAGGTATACAACCCATAGTGGATAACCGACATTTGGCATTTTGGCTGCAGCGCCGGTGAAGTCAATATTACCGGTGCCTTTCCCGGATATAAAATAAAATATCATTGCCGTCGAATGTATTAGAAACAAATGAAAGATAAAATAGAAGAACGGCACTTTACCATAGACTAT
>JBDTKB010000135.1:0-26116 GCA_039935555.1 Ginsengibacter sp.
ACCAGTGTGCGAACGGCTGTATTTTAAAAGGCCGGCGAAGGCGTTTCAAATAAAACTGGATGATCTCCAACAGCAATATGAACCCAGGAAAAAGGTCGAAATAAATATTTCTTCATTGGATGCTAACGGACTCCCTGTAAACGCTGATATGTCTATGGCTGTGTACCTAATGGATTCGCTGCAACCCGAGCAAAAGATAAACATCGTTAATTATTTATGGCTTACTTCTGAATTAAAAGGTGACATTGAATCACCTGGCTATTATTTTGAAAATTCCGGAGCTGAAGTTGCAAAAGCTACCGACAACCTTATGCTTACACAAGGATGGAGGCGTTTTAAATGGGAAGAAGTTTTAAAAAATAAAAAGCCTTCGTTTTCTTTTTTACCTGAACATGAAGGACATATTATTACCGGTAAAATATCACCAAAAATTGCAAACCTTCAGGATAGCGGAGTAAATGTTTACTTATCGGTTCCGGGTAAAAATTTTAAATTTTCCAATAGTACTTCTGCCGTTGGTGGCCAGGTAAAATTTAATGTTGAAAAATTTTATGGAAGCCGGGAACTGGTGGTGCAGACCAATGCTGCAGATAGTAATTACAGGATAATAATGGATAATCCTTTTTCCGATGAGTTTAATGAAAGGACACTTGAACCCCTGCACCTTGCGCCATCGCTTGCAAACAATATTTTGTTGCGAAGTGTCTCTGCGCAATCATTAAGCATCTTTAATCCCGAGATGGAAAATAATTTCAACTTGCCCGTAACTTATGATACTACCGCTTTTTTCGGATCGCCTTTTAAACAATATAACCTGGATGCCTACACGAGATTTCCAACGATGGAAGAAGTGATACGGGAATATGTAAAAGAAGTTCACCTAAAAAAACGGGATAAGAACTTCCATTTTGAAGTTTTTAATGAACCATACCTAACCTATTTTGATAATGATCCTTTGGTTTTAATAGATGGAGTTCCCGTTTTCAATTTCAATAAAATTGTCGATATTGATCCCCTTAAAATTCAAAAGGTCGATGTAGTGGCTACAAAATTTTTCCAGGGAAACCATGAGTATGATGGTATTGTAAGTTTTGCCACTTATAACGGCGACCTCGATAGTTATCAACTGGACCCAAATTCGTTGGTGGTAGAGTATGATGGCCTTCAGCTTCACAGGGAATTTTATTCTCCACAATACGACAGCGATAAAAAATTGCTCAGCCGCAAACCTGATTACCGGAATGTGTTATACTGGTCTCCTGATTTGACAACAAAAGCATCTGAACAACATGTCTCATTTTATACCTCTGATATTCCAGGTAAATATATTGTGTTAGTACAAGGTATTTCTGATTCGGGAAGCGTAGGCTTTTCCACTGCCAGTTTTACAGTAACTCCGAAGTAGCACTATAAGTTATTTAAAATATTTCGCCGGGTACCCTAACTGTAATAGTCATGTCAAAATTTTAAAATCTTCGGGGATAATAATAAGTATTCACAAAAAAGGTGGGAGTATACCTGAAAAACAGCAGGGTTTTTTTGAAATTTAATTTATATTTGAAATACTAAATCTACCGCGCTTGTATGATGAATTATTTTAAATTGGTAAGAGTAGTATTACTGATTCTTTTCTTCTTAAATTCTTTCAAGGTATTTCCTCAAAAATTTGTATCAGATAGTTCTGGCCAATCGCCGGCGATGCAGGTTGCGGTAAGTTTTTACCATCAATTTTTATCACCCGAAACTGGTTTGTATAACGGAAGTGAATATACTTATAACACGTATTATCCTTTTACAATAAATGAAGGAAATCCATTTTTTTTCTCCAAAGGTTTTGAACCGGGTTCTGTATTTTATAATAATGTTCTATATGAAAACGTGCCGTTATTGTACGACATTATAAAAGACGAGTTACTTATAAATGACCCGTCCAGGGCTTTTATTATCAGGCTTAACAATTCCCGGATTGCGTGGTTCAAATTGTGGGGCCATACGTTTGTCTGGATGATGAATAACAGAACGGATAATTCTTCGTTGAGTACTGGTTTCTATCTTTTGCTACATAATGGAAAAACTTCGCTTTACGCCAGGGACACAAAAAGTTTCAAAGAAAATACCGCTTCAATACAAGGGCTTAACAAATACGTGGTAGAATCTATTGATTATTTTATCGAAAAAGATAGCCACTTCTATAAAATAAAAAATAGAAAATCGTTGCTGAGTGTATTGAGCAATAAAAAGAAAGAGGTAACGCAGTTTATAAAAAAGAACAGGCTCAATTTAAGAAAGGATAAAGTGAATGCACTCACAAAGGCCGTAGCATATTACGATGAAATAAATCAATAATTCAAACGCTAAAATAATAATACAGTAGATGCTATTAAAGCGATTAGTACCTATGTTTTTTACCTGTAGCTTCCTTTTTGCATTTAGTGTATTAAGGGCCCAGGATAAAAGCGGTATGCCAAATGTAAGTGGCGATTTTAAAAACATAAGTGTTGAAAATTTTTTGTTGCAACTGGAAAAGCAAACCGGCTATCATTTGTATTTTGATGCAGGCCAAATAGATTCGGTTACCGTTAATCTTTCAGTAAAAAACGAATCCCTGGCAGAAGTTTTAAAACAAGCTTTCAATAATACGAAGCTTGAATTTTCAGTGGATAATGCTAATAATATTTTTATTACGAAAGGATTGGTTATTCAAACCGAACTGCCAAATGGTTTTTTCAATACTGCCCGAAATAATAAAAATGAAAATAGAAACGATACCAGCGTTGATATTTATTCTTATAATGATAATAAGACCCAGGTTGCTGCACAGCAAAATAAACTATATACAATTGGAGGTAATAATCCGTCGAACAATAGTGGACGAAAAACAATTACCGGGTACGTTTTAGATAGCAAGACCGCCGAGCCCGTAATTGGTGCGTCTATTCATGTAGACAATTCATCGGTTAACACGCTTACTGACCAGTATGGTTACTATACTATTTCCATAACTGGCGGAAGGCATTCTCTTTCTATTCAGAATATCGGAATGAAAGATGCCAAAAGAGAAGTAGTGGTCAATGGAGATGGGAGGTTCAATATTGAAATGCAATCACAAATTATTTCTCTAAAAAATGTGGTCATCTCTACAGAAAAAGCTAGTAACGTGAGAAGCCTTCAAATGGGTGAACAAAGGATTGATATTAAATCAATAAAGCAAGTGCCTGTCGTGTTTGGAGAAGCCGATATATTGAGAGTGGTGCTCACCTTACCAGGCGTTAAGTCTGTAGGAGAGGCCAGCACCGGATTAAATGTAAGGGGCGGATCTACTGATCAAAATCTTATTTTATTTAATGATGCCACAATTTATAACCCCTCTCATTTCTTTGGATTGTTTTCTGCTTTTAATCCTGAAGTAATTAAGGATGTTGAACTTTATAAAAGCAGTATCCCCGCGAAATATGGGGGCAGGCTTTCATCTGTGCTGGAAATTAATGGAAGGGAAGGCGATAAAAAAAACATAACCGGAACTGCCGGAATAGGTTTGCTTACGAGCAGGCTAACGCTTGAAGGACCATTGGTAAAAGATAAATCATCTTTTATAATAGGGGCAAGAACTACCTACGCTAACTGGCTTTTAAATCTCTTGCCAGAGCAGTATAAAAATAGCAAGGCAAGTTTCTACGACTTTAATATTTTAGTTAATCACGAAATTGATAAAAAGAATTCTTTATTTCTAACGGCCTACATGAGTAAAGATAATTTCAACCTTAATAGTGATACTACCTATAATTATGGAAACAATAATATTTCTTTAAAATGGAAACACATCTTTAATAATAGTTTGTACGCCGTTGTAACAGCAGGATATGATAATTATAATTACAACATTACCAGCAGGTCCGTTGCGATAAATGCTTACAAATTAGGATTTGATGTGAACCAGGAGAATTTTAAAGCACACTTTAATTATTTTGCCAGCAGCAAACACACCGTTGAATTCGGCATGGATAATATTTTATATAAACTCCATCCCGGAACTTATGAGCCACAGGGAAAATCTTCGCTTGTAGTTCCGGATATTATGCAAAAAGAGCAAGGACTCGAAAGTGCATTATTTATAAGCGATAAATACACGGTTACTTCAGCCTTTTCAGTAGAAGGTGGAATTCGATATTCAATGTTTAATGTGTTGGGGCCAGATAGTTTCAATGTGTATCCATCGGGCGTACCTAAAACGGTAGATAATATTGTCGGAACCAATTATTACGGAAAAAATAAATTTATAAAAACTTACCAGGGCCCGGAAATAAGGTTATCGGCGCGGTATGCCTTCACGGATGATTTTTCTGTTAAAGCCGGTTATAATACGCAGCGGCAATACATTCATGTACTTTCCAACACTGCCGCTGAAGCTCCAACAGATATATGGAAACTTAGCGATCCCAACATTAAACCGCAATTTGGCCAACAGGTTTCTTTGGGCTTTTATAAAAATTTAAAGTCAAACACCATAGAAACATCGGTGGAAGTTTACTATAAAAAAATAAAGGATTACCTCGATTATAAAAGCGGGGCGGTGTTGGTTTTAAATCATCATATAGAAACCGATGTGATCAGCACAAAAGGAAAAGCATATGGCGTTGAAGTGTTGATTAAAAAAGTTACCGGAAAATTAAATGGGTGGCTGAGTTATACATGGTCAAGAACACTATTGCAGGCCAATGATATAAGCCAGGGCGAAATAATTAATGCAGGAAAATTCTATCCGGCTAATTATGATAAACCTAATGACATAACATTTATAAGTAACTATCGCCTGAACCACCGCTTAAGTTTTTCATTGAATGCAACTTATAGTACCGGGCGGCCCATCACAATTCCTATTGGAAGATTTTATTATGATAATTCTTACAGAACATTGTATGCCGATAGAAACTCTTACAGAATTCCGGATTATTTTAGAACAGATTTTTCGATAAACCTGGATGGTAATCATAAAATTCATCAGAAGCTGCACAACTCCTGGACGGTAGGGGTGTATAATGTCACCGGTAGAAAAAATCCATACTCGGTTTATTTTGTCTCTGAAAATGGCGTTGTAAATGGTTATAAATTTTCCATCTTCGGTAGCCAAATACCTTTTATAAATTTTAATATTAAGTTTTAGCAAATTCAATGAAAAAAGCCATCGTCTATATTATTTCCTTTTGTATTTTATGGGGTTGTAAAGAAAAATTTAACGCTAAAATTATTTCTCCGCCAACCGGCTATCTTGTAGTGGAAGGTTTTATTAGCAGCGGCGCAAATGCCACAAAAATTTCGCTTACCCGTACTGTAAAACTTTATGATGTTGTTAATACAGTTTATGAACACGGCGCCGTAATTAATATCGAAAGCGAAACAAATGAGCTTTTCCCCCTCAATGAAACTGCTGATAGCGTTTATACTTCAGGGAATTTAGCATTGGACAATACAAAAAAATATCGCCTGCATATAATAACCCGGGATAGTAAAGTGTACGTGTCAGACTTTGCAACATTTAAAACAACACCTGTAATTGACAGTGTTAGCTGGGCGCGGGAAAATGGAGGAGTAAAAATTTATGTAAATACACATGATCTTTTAAATAGTACCAAATATTATAAGTGGGATTATGAAGAGACCTGGGAATTTCATTCTCCTTATTATAATTCTTTGGTTTATCAATATGATGCGACCGGCATTCCTATTGCTGTGGGATTCAAATTTCCGGATCACTCAATCGATACTACAATTCATAAATGCTGGAATACGGTTGGTTCTACGAATATTAATATAGGCTCGTCAGAAAAGCTAAGCCAGAACATCATTCAATCACCACTGACTTACATTGAGCCCTCGTCGGTAAAACTCAGCGTCCTTTATAGTATCAATGTACATCAATATTCTGTTAGCCATGAAGCATACATTTTTTTTCAAAATATTAAAAAGAATACGGAAAACCTTGGCTCAATATTCGACGCGCAGCCCACAGAATTACAAGGAAATATTCATTGCGTCAGCGATCCATCGGAAATAGTAATTGGATACATCGATATTTCTGAAGAAACCACGAAAAGGATTTTTATAAGTAATGACGAAGTACCTGGTTGGGGTTATGGAACAAAATGTGCTGTAGTAATTGTAGATAACCAACGTGACAGTATTCTTAGAAATGGCGTTGGTTTATGGCCAACAATCCCCTTCTCTCTTTTTCCTTTAGGAGGCGTGAAACAATTCTATGCCACGGGAGAACGAAGTTGCGTAGACTGTACTGTAAATGGAAGTAGTCAAAGGCCAATATTTTGGCCATAGAATATAAGTAGATAATAAAGAAAATTAAATTTGAACCAGCAACAAAATAATTAAACGAATGACTGCTGAATGCATAGAAAGGAGACATTTTAGTTTTAGAAGCAGTTTTTATAAATGAAAAAGTTATTTATCAATATCATTTTTCTTTTTGCATTATTCAGTTGCAAAGAAAAATTTACTGCAAACATTCAGTCTCCATCTACTGGTTATCTTGTGGTTGAAGGATTTATAAATAGCGGCTCCAATCCAACTACAATCACACTTTCAAGAACTACCAGGCTTTATGATTCAGTCAATATAATTCATGAGGGTAATGCTGTTGTAAATATTCTTGGTGAAAACAACGAAATATTTCCATTATATGCAACAGGAAATGGTGTTTATGTTTCGACCGCTCTGAATTTAAATGCCAGCGAAAAATACCGGCTCCAAATAAAAACACAGGACAACAAGGAATATTTATCGGATTTAGTTAGTGTAAAACAGACGCCCGATATAGATAGCATAAGCTGGAGGCGGCAAAATGGGGGTTTAAAAATTTATGTAAACACGCATGATCCTCAAAATAATACCAAATATTATAAGTGGGATTATGAGGAAACCTGGGAATTTCACTCTGCTTATCATAGTTCATTAATTTATCAATTTGACCAAAATTTTGTACCCACCGGCGTTATTTACAGGTTTGCAGATCACCATGAGGATTCAACAATATATAAATGCTGGAATACCGTTAACTCGACGAATATCAATATAGGTTCATCAGAAAAACTGGCCGCAGATGTTATTGACTTGCCGCTTGTTTTTATCGAGCCAGCCTCCATAAAATTAAGTGTGCTTTATAGCATTCACATCAGGCAATATGCGCTAAGCCGGAATGCTTATCTTTTTTATCAAACCATAAAAAAGAATACCGAACAACTCGGTTCGATATTCGATGCGCAACCAACGGAGCTAACCGGTAATATTCACTGCGTAACTAACCCTGAAGAGTTGGTTATTGGTTTTGTAGATATTTCAGAAGAAAAAGACAAAAGAATTTTTATTAGAAATGATGAGCTACCAGGCTGGAATTATGGAACTCGCTGCGCTGAATACATAGTCGAAACAGATAGCATAAGGCAGTACGGAGGCGGCCTTTACCCAACCATTCCATTTATACGAGGAGTCGGTAATAGTATTGTGAAGTTTTATGCAACACCTGAAATAAATTGTATGGACTGTACTTTAACGGGTTCAAATGTGAGGCCTTCTTTTTGGCCTTAGTTTTTTTGAAAAAATATAAGAAACTGAAAAATGTAATCGATAAATGACCAATTTAAAATTTTCAAATTTGAATCAGTTTAAGATCCACGCCTGTTTGTTATTTATTTCCTCTTTTTTCTTCGTTTCAAATACGAGGGCACAGGACAATTTAAATGCTATTCAATCTTCGCTGAACCAGTATTACCAAAATACAATCGAAGAAAAAATATTTGTACATACTGATAAAAGTTTTTATTTAACCGGTGAAATTGCCTGGTTCAAATTATACGTTGTAAATGCCGCCAACAATAAGCCGCTGAACTTGAGCAAAGTCGCTTATGTTGAAATATTGGATTCAAATAATAAAGCGATTCTGCGGGCTAAAATAGCTTTAAAAGAAGGTGAAGGTAACGGGTCTTTTTATTTACCGGTGAACCTCAATTCAGGTAATTATAAATTTAGAGCGTATACGAACTGGATGAAGAATTTTGATGTTTCATTCTTTTTTAGAAAGAACATTACTATTGTTAATATGCAAAAGGGTTTAAGTGCTTCTGCGATGAAACCTGCGCATCAATATGATATTCAATTTTTTCCTGAGGGCGGTAATTTGGTAAATAATATTCCCTCTAAAGTAGCATTTAAGGGAACCAATGAACATGGCCGGGGAATCGATTTTTATGGAGTTGTTCTTGATAACAACGACACACTTCTTTCATTTAAACCGCAACACGCAGGCATGGGTTCATTTACGTTTACGCCGTTACCCAATCATATTTACAAAGCTTATATAAAACTTTACTCCGGAGACGTCGTTTTGAAAGCATTGCCCACAGCGTATTCCAGCGGTTATGTTTTAAACGTTGTTGATTCGGCTGATAAAATAAAGGCGGTGGTGCAATCTGATATTATGTCGGGGCACGAGGTATTTTTATTTGTACATTCGGGCGACGATCCAAAGCTTAGTTTAGGAAGTTTTTTGCAAGATGGCAGAGCAACATTCATTATTGATAAGGCCATGCTTGGGAATGGTATTTCACACCTGACAATTTTTAATGAGTTTCACCAACCGGTTTGTGAGCGATTGTATTTTAAAAAGCCGGAAAAAGAACTGGAAATCAAATTAAATGCTGATCAATCAAATTATATAAGACGGAATGATGTAAACTTAAATATTGCCGTTGGAAATAATGAGAGCGAAAAAGATTCTGTTAGTCTTTCCATGGCCGTTTATCGATTGGATTCACTTCAGTCAAATGATGATCCGGCCATTAACAGTTATCTATTGCTTACGGGTGATCTTAAGGGCTTTGTTGAAGATCCCGGATACTATTTCATGAAAGATGATGCTGAAACAAAAATTGCCATTGACAACCTGCTTTTGACCAACGGATGGCGAAGATTTAAATGGGAAAATTTATTGAAGAATACGAAGCCTTTTTTTGCATTTATTCCGGAATATAATGGTGCGGTTATACAGGCAAAAGTTATCAATACAATTACCGGGACACCCGCAAATAATATAGAAACCTTTATCTCGGTTCCCGGCTTTGCGCCTGATTTTAATTCATCCTTTAGCGATAATGATGGTCTCGTAAAATATGAATTGAAAAATGTTTATGGGACGCAGGAAATAATTCTGCAACCAAATATTCGTCGCGATAGCACTTACAAGTTTGATTATATTGAACCGTTCAGTGATAAATTTTCCGATGCAACACTTCCTGAATTTAACTTACATCAGGAAACAGCAAATGCTCTTCGGGAAGAAAGCATAAGTATGCAGGTGCAAAATATTTATTCCGGTAAAAACATAAAATTATTCTTGAAACCGCAAGTTGATTCAATACCTTTTTATGTTAATGCTGATGCTTCTTACCTGTTAGATAATTATACAAGGTTCACCACAATTGAAGAAATATTAAGAGAGTATGTTACGCTGGTAGATGTGCGAAAAAGAGAAGGCCGCGTTCATTATGATGTATTTGATAACGCCACCAGCCAATCATTTAAAAGCGATCCGCTTGTATTGCTCGATGGAGTTCCTGTGTTTGACCTGAATAAATTTATGACGGTTGATCCATTAAAATTGGAAAAGCTGGAAGTGCTGAACCGGAAATATTTTTTGGGAAATTCATCGTTCAATGGAATCTTAAGCTGGAGTTCTTATAAAGGTGATTTGGCTGATGCTGATTTGGGTAATCATGTGACTACGATTGATTATGATGGTTTGCAAATGGAACGGGAATTTTATTCACCCGTTTATGAAAATGATGCAGAATTGTCAAGCCACATTCCCGATTTTAGAAATGTTTTATCATGGTCACCACACATAAAAATCGCAACTGGCGGTTCTCAAAAAATTCATTTCTATACTTCAGATCTGCCCGGAAAATATCTTGTAATGATACAAGGAATATCTGCATCTGGAATACCTGTTGTTGCAACAACGACTTTTTCAGTTTCTTCCCGATCAAAATAAAAAGGAATTCTTCATTAAATTGCTCCTTTCTTTAATTGGCTGATTGCATAATTTGCCGCTCTTGCCGTCATTGCCATATAAGTTAATGAAGGATTTTGTGTTGAAGTTGACGTCATGCAAGCGCCATCAGTAACGAATACATTTGGGCAATTATGAAACTGGTGCCATTTATTTAGCATAGATGTTTTCGGATCTTTTCCCATTCTCACGCCACCCATTTCGTGTATATCTAATCCGGGCGCCTGGTGCGAGTCATTTGTTTTAATATCCGTAAAGCCGGCCTTTGTATACATCTCTGTCATCTGCTCAAAAAAATCTTTGATCATCTTTTCTTCATTATCAGAATATTCAATTGAAGTTTTTAGTAACGGGATACCCCAGTCATCTTTTTTATTTGCATCAAGGCTCAATTGATTGGTCTCTCTTGGGATGGTTTCACCCATCATTTGTGAGCCAACATACCAGTCGCCTAATTCAGGCGTTGCCATTAAATTATCTTTCAAATGTTCGCCTACACTACTCATATCTGCTCTGCCATATCTGCCGGCAGAAAAGGTTAAGGCATAGCCGCGAAGAAAATCAGTTTCCTGCTTATGTAAATTTCTAAAACGCGGCATGTAAGCGCTCGTCGGCCGCCGGCCACCTTCAGTTTTAGAATCTTTAAAGCCGTCATATTTGGCGCTTATTCTTGCCCTGTAATTATGAAAGGCGAAATATTTTCCCAGCAAACCATTTTCATTTCCAAAACCACTAGGAAACCGTTTTGAAGTAGAATTTAATAAAATAAGATTTGTATTTACAGCTCCCGCGTTTACAAAAATTACAGGAGCAAAATATTGAAATGATTCTTTTGTATTGGCATCAATTACGTGTACACCCACAGCTTTTCCTTTTGCATCATCATAAATTATGGAATGTACAACCGAGAAGGGGCGCAGCGTCATATTCCCTGTTTTTTCTGCCCACGGAATAGTTGTTGCATTGGAATTGTAATATCCTCCAAACGGGCAGCCACGCTGGCAAAGGCTGCGGTTCTGGCATTGGCCTCTTCCCTGGTCAAGGTGAATTTGTTTTGGTTCAGTCAGGTGTGCGCACCGGCCATAAATAACGTTTCTATCTTTATAATTTTTAGCTACAACATCTTTGAAATAATTTTCAACACAAGTTAATTCTAGTGGAGGCAAAAACTCTCCATCTGGTAAGCTTGCAAGCCCGTCTTTATTGCCGGAAATACCAGCGAATTTTTCAACATAACTATACCAGGGTGCCATGTCATTATAACGTATTGGCCAATCTACCGCAAATCCATCTCGTGCAGGGCCTTCAAAATCAAAGTCGCTCCAGCGCTGTGTTTGCCTTGCCCACATAATAGATTTCCCTCCAACCTGGTAACCGCGTATCCAGTCAAATGGTTTCTCCTGAACATAGGGATGCTCCGTATCTTTTACAAAAAAATGCGCAGCATCTTCGCGAAACGCATAACACCTGGTGATGACCGGGTTTGCCTGCTGGATATCATAAGGAATTTCCCCACGATGTTTAAATTCCCATGGCATCATATTAGTGGTTGGATAATCTTTTATGTGCTTTACATCGCGGCCTCTTTCCAGTACCAGGGTCTTAAGTCCCTTTTCACAAAATTCTTTAGCTGCCCATCCGCCACTCATTCCTGAGCCAATTACAATGGCATCAAAATTTGTTTTTTGTTTTTGGTCACCCATAATTTTAACTTGCTTTTTTAACAGGAACACAACCGTAGAATTTCCCCGGTACCAACTGGTAAACGTGCACTTTGGTTAAGTAATATTCTGAAGAGGTATATGCCTGGAGTGTGAGCCTTTTCATTGAATTGAAAAAGTAACTGACATTTTCCGGCACGTCTTTTTTGTCATCAATAAGTTTTAAAACGCTTAGCCTTTCTGTCGCTGAACAATCGACGAATGATTTATTTAATTTCTTCTTTGAAAATTCATCAAATTCTTTCATCCCTTTTACAAACTTATCCTGGTCAGCAGGGGCATAACAATCATCCAGCATCATTAATGCAAAGGCTGAGGCTTTTACATCTTTCGCACCCGGAGTATTAGTCTTTGGAATAATCGTTTCACTTAATTCAGAAAGTAAATTCTCATCCCCATTATCAATTTTAATATTCTTTAAAGAGAGCGACGATTTTTTATCTTGCTGAAAGCATGAAGGAATAAGAGCCGCTCCTGCGGAGATTATGAAAAGAGCCTTTAATGTTGAACGCCTGTCCATTTTAATCTTTTTTTATTTTAGAAGAAGATTTTATACTTTCAAATTTTTGAGATAGTTCATATTATATTCGAGACAATCAAATGCAGAATTTGTGTATTCTTCCTGCTCGACAAAGAAATATTTCATTCCTGATTTTTTAGAATTTTGCAGCATTTTTTTTACGTCTAACGCGCCCTTACCAAACTCTGTGCTGTGCCTGGCTTTTATGTCCATATCTTTCAAATGCCAAAGCGGAAAACGTCCGGGATATTTTTCAAAATAGGCCAATGGATCGTTACCGGTTACGATAACCCAACCTAAATCCATTTCCATTTTTACAAATTCAGGGTTAGTGTTTTCAAGCAAAACATCATACAACACCTTTCCGTTATCTTTTTCAAATTCTGAATCATGGTTGTGATAACCAAAAACAATATTTGATTTTTTGCAGGCTTCTCCCGCCTTATTAAATATGGCCGCAACATTTTTATAATTATCTATCGTTTGACCGCGGGTAGGCATTACAGATACAATTAAATATTGCTGCCCTGCCTCTGATGCGGCATCAATTGTTTGTTGCCATTTATCATCATAATGCACATGGCCACTTCGCAAAGTCATTCCAAGATCATTACAAACTTTTTTCATTTCTGCCGGTTTCAATCCGTAATAAGATCCCTTTTCACTGCCGGCAGATTCAATTTCTTTATAACCAATGGAAGCTATTTTTTTTAAAGTATTAATATTATCGGCAAGCATTTCTTTACGCACGGTATATAATTGCAGGCCAACGTCTTTAACGCCTTTGCGATTTGCAGCATGGACCAGGTCCGAAATTAAGAATGAACCAACAGCAAGTGCGCCTGAGGTTTTAAGAAAATTGCGTCGTGTGTTCATTGGCGGATTTTAAAAATCGTGTAAAAAATACTGACAATTTTGTTTTGTAATTTTTGTTTCTGAAGCTTCATCAATTGATGAAAAGAAACTATTTGCAACCTGTGCCCAAGTTACAATAAAATGTAACGCGATTTTTTTTAAAATAAAATTATTTAAAAGCACTTTTCTTGTTTCTATTTGGCTTGTTCTGAATTACTGACAAAGGCAATATGCTTGCTATCAGGCGACCATGAGTTTACATTTATGGTTCCCTGCCCGCCATAGAGGTAAGCGATAACCTTCGGAGCGCCGCCGGATGTTGGCATTAAATTTAATGTAACTTTTTTGTAAGATGGATGCCCGTTTGGTTCTATATCATTTGCGAACGAAATATAAACGATCCACTTGCTGTCGGGAGAAATATGGGGAAACCAATTATGGTGCTCATCAAAGGTGAGTTGCTCCCTGGCCGTTCCATCTGGCTTCATCCTCCATATCTGCATCGTTCCTGTTGGGTTTGCATTATAATAAATATATTTTCCATCCGGGGAATATTCCGGTCCATCCACATGCCCTGCTTTATTGTTTGTGAGCGCAGTTTCTTTGCCAGTAGTTATATCAACCTTATATAGATTATAAATTTTAAGGCCATTTCGTTGAGCTACCACCGTGACGCTTTTTCCATCGGGCGCCCAGCCATGCCAGTAAGAAGGTGTTTGTGTTGTTAACAATTTTGGGTTGCCGCCCGAAAGAGGCAACACATATACTGCGGATTCGCCGCCGGGTAAATCTGCAGTTTTGCTGCTTATAGCCAACATTTTTCCATCAAATGATATTCCATGATCATTGTTGATGTTACTTAAAGTTCCGATGTTTAATTTTTCGGGCACGCCACCATCAACAGGAATTTTGTACATGTAACCGTTATCGTTATATATGAGCCGTTTACCACCTGGCATCCAATTCGGCGCTTCAAACTTGCCGGCAGATTCATGAATTACTTTTCTAACGCCATCAAATACATTCATGGTTTCCAACCGGCAACCTAACGTACCCGTAAACGCAGTTGCTTTAATATTTGGGTTGGGATAATATTTATTTTCAATTGGCTTATCAATCCGTACATTCCACATTTTCGCTTCTTCTACTTTATCTGAATCGTGAGATGATATAAACAAACCAACATAGACAGAGTCTTTCATACTGTACATTTCTGTGGCTCCTACAATTTGTAAAGGCTCACCCCAATTGGCCACACTCATCGTAATTGTGCGGCCAATTCTTTCCAATTGAATCGTTTGGTAAACTATTTTTTTAGGGAAGAAAATTTCTTCCTCAGGATCGCGCATGTAAGCGCCCCTTATTGGCCGCCATTGCAAAACGGTAAGGCCGTCTCCATGCGTTACAGCATTATAACTTGCGGCGCCTTCGTCTAAATTTTCCCGAATCATCCAGCCAATTTTTCGATGTCCATTGCCTTCATCGCCAAGAAACTGAAAGTCGGCTGTAAGGATGAAATCCCCGTTTATTTTTTTATACAAGTATTGAAATTCATCCCGGTTAAACCAAATATTATAACCAGAGCCTTTGAGGTAATAAGTTTGCGTTGCTTCATCATATCGTGCTGAACCTGCATTTTTTGGATCGCCGATGTCTGCACTTTTATTAAATATTCCCAGGGGCAAATTTTGACTGTTGGCTAAGTTGAAGGAGCAACAGCATATAAACAGTATTAAAAATTTCATATCGTGATTTATGGTAAAATATAAGTTATTCAATCGTTATTATTTATGCGCAAATATTAGTTTAAAATTAGGCCGTAAAATCGATAAGGCTATTAAAAATTCGAATGAATAATTTTTATGGTCAGCCCTGTAAATATGAAATTAATCATTTATTTATGTTAGCATTTAAACAAAAAATTGGAAAGAATCCGGTTTAAATTATTATTTTTCGTTTATGGATATTTCTTTTTTTAACATGCTTCATGATGACAATATTATCGATACACAGGAGTTAACCAATATTGAATTACAAGTAAGAAAGCCGGAATCTGTTTATTGGGATCTGCGCACTTTACTTTATCTCGGCATTGTGTTATTTACTTCTGCAATTGGTATTATAATTTATAAAAACATTGACACGATCGGGCACACGGCCATGCTAATAATTATAGCCGCGCTGGATGCGTTATGTTTTTATTATTGCATAAGAAACGCGAAGGGATATAGTAATAATAAAGTAGAATCACCCGGCATTTGGTATGATTATATACTATTGCTTGCTAGTCTATTGTTACTAATTTTCATCGGTTACTTACAATTTCAATATACATTTTTTGGTTCCAGTTGGGGGCTTGCTTTATTTATCCCAATGGTTATTTTGTTCATAACTGCTTACTATTTTGATCACTTAGGCATATTAAGTATAGCAATAACAAACCTTGCTGCCTGGGCGGGCATTTCTATAACACCTGCAAGAATTCTAAAGGAAAATGATTTTAGTAATTCTCAAACTATTTATGCCGGATTGGCAACAGGCGTTGTTCTCGTAGCAGTTTCGTTTGTAAGTACACGTAAAAAAATCAAGCCTCATTTTGCATTTTCTTATAAAAATTTTGGTGAGCATATTTTGTTCATTTCGCTCATCGCACTTATGGCGTATTTCAATAATATTTATTTATTATCATTTTTATTGCTCGCAATTATGAGTTTCCTCTTTTTTAAAGATGCAATCAAAGAAAAATCATTTTATTTTTTAGTGATTACATTATTATATGCCTACATCGGTTTGAGTTACGCGGTAACCGAATCCCTGTTTAAATTCTCGTCTGATGTTGGTGCATTTTATTTAGTCATCATTTATTTTATTGCTTCGGGCATTGGTTTAATAAGGTTATTTATTCATTACAATAAAACATTGAAACACAATGCCAGCCTATAGCTTTGAAGATCTATACAACAAATTTGCCGGGAAGGAAGCTGCGGAAGCGTTGCGGACTTTTTGTATTAGTAAAAATAGCCATGACAAAATATTAGAAAAATATCCCGCGAAATTATATACCCCAAATTATTTTATCAGGATTGCCCTGGGATTACTAACTTTTGTTGCGGTACTTTTTTCGGGATTATTGTTATGGTTATTGACGTCAGCATCAAGTACCGGTTCAATTTCAACCTTACTAATTACACTTGCTATTCTATGTTATATAGCTCTTGAGCTTCTGGTGAAAAAGAAAAAATATTATAATGCCGGGGTAGATAATGTGTTAATGACTTTCATAATTATTTTCATCGGAAGCACTTTTGCTTTCCAGGATTTTGAAGTTTCCTGGTTATTGATCAGCGGGGTTATCATGGTCATATCACTATGGCTGGCCACCAGGTTTACTGATGGTTTTATGGCCGTGATATCCTACAGTTCACTCCTTATTTTTATATTTCGCCTTTACCTTCTTGCAGGAAATATTGCTATGCTAACTGCTCCATTTTTAATAATGGCCGCTTCGGTATTTATTTATTTATTGATGAAAAAATTAATTAAGAGTAAAATATTTTCATACAGATTTTGTTTTAAGTGTGTATTGTTTTTAACGCTAATTACTTTTTATGGATCATCAAATTATTTTGTGGTAAAAGAATTGAGCAGCGAACTATTTCAACGGCAAATCAGTGATTCAAATTCATTGCCATTAGGCTGGTTTTTTTGGTTGATGACTTTTATCATTCCGCCTGCTTATATTATTTTCGGGATTATTAAAAAGGATTTCCTGGTGATGAGAACCGGCCTGGCTCTAATAGCAGCAACTATTTTCACCATAAAATATTATTATGCATTTTGGCCAATTGAATTGGAAATGATTACGATGGCCATTATTTTTATCGCGTCAGCTTATTTACTAATTCGATATCTAAAAGATGGAAAATTTGGTTTTACATCGCTCAATTTATACGCAGCTAATAATGGAATATTAAATGCGGAAGCATTAATAATCGCACAAACATTTAATGAGCAACCAACTGCAAATAATGCCGGCCTGTATAACGGCGGAAGCGGAGGAGGAGGAGTAGCGTCAGGCGATTTTTAATACCGCACAATTTTGCAATTGAAATAAGATATTAGGCTTGATGAATATTTTTTCCCTAAAATATTCCTTTTCATTGTGAATGATTATTTGATCGCTGCGAATAGATTAGCAAGAACTTACTATTTTTTGCTTCGATGCAACTTCTATAATTTTCAATATTTATCTTTATGTGATAAAAGTTACATGACAACTTTTTGATAGTACATAGTTTGCAATAGAACAAAAATAATTACGAAAAATAAGTTAACCCAATAGATTGCCGTTTATGGGGTTATTATTGCTCAAACCACTTCGCTCTGCTGTGATCTAACAAATAAGAGCCTTGAATTGTGATTTCCATTTGATGAGGCGGCAACTATTTTTAAATGAAAAAACAGGATTTTTTTGTGGCATTTTTATTGCAAAGTATTATTTTAAAATACGTATGAAACGACTTGCATTTTTATTTGGTCTTATGGTTATAGGTGTATTGATATTACTTGAAAGTTCGGAAAAGAAAAGTCAAAATTTCGAACAGGTACCACATCAGCAGACCGATGAAGATGTATGGTTAGGAAACTAAATTTATTTCTTAAACCCTTTTAAAAATTAGAAATTATGAGCGTAAGTAACAAACATTTGGCAACTCTTCTATTGGGTGCAGCCGGGGCATTTGCCGCATACAAATACACAAAAATGACGGAAGATGAAAAGCAAAAACTTGCTGATTCTTTAAAAGATAAATTCAACAAATTAAAAACGGAAGCTGAATCGTCAGCAGGCACTGCGAAAAATTATTTCAACGATTTAAAAGATAAAGCAGGCGACCTTATGAAAGAACATTTTCCAAATGCCGGGAAGCATTTTGACGATCTATTTAACCCGGCTTCGAAAGATACAGCTAGCACGACTGCAGCAGCCGAACCAACCAATAGTTTATAGAACTGGTATTATTTGAAAAATTATTTTATTAAAAGCCCGGAGACTTAACTGGGCTTTTATAATTTTTTATCCCCCTGATATTTTATTCTTGCACAAGAATATTGATTGCTACTTTTATGTGAATTAATATTTTTAGAGCTTGATAACATTTTTAATTATTTTCCTAAGCATTCTAAGCCTTGTTCTTTTAATTTCATGGGTAAAGCTAGATCCTTTTTTATCGTTTCTGGTAGTGTCGTTAATTGCGGGCCTTTTGCTCGGTATCCCTTTTGATAAAATTGTGGGCTCGGTGCAAAAAGGTTTGGGTGACACACTCGGCTCTCTTGCAATTATAATAGCCTTGGGTGCAATGCTTGGTAAACTCGTTGCAGAAAGTGGCGCTGCGCAAAAGATTGCTGCGGTGATGATGAATGCATTTGGTGAAAAATATATTCAATGGGCATTAGTGGTAACCGGCTTTATTATTGGCATTCCACTTTTTTATGGTGTTGGTTTTGTATTGCTGGTACCACTAATTTTTTCTGTGGTTTATCAATATAAACTTCCGGCAGTGTACATCGGTTTACCAATGCTCGCATCATTGTCCGTTACCTTCGGTTTCTTGCCACCGCACCCCGCTCCAACGGCTTTGGTAATTCAGTTTCATGCCAACCTCGGCCTCACATTAATGTATGGCCTTATTATCGCAATACCAGCAATTGTTATTGCAGGCCCATTATTTTCAAGAACTTTAAAAAATATACATTCAGTTCCGTTGCAAACTTTTCAGCCACCGTCGTTAACGCCCGAAGAATTACCAGGAACCGCAAGTAGCTTTATCTCTGCTTTATTACCTGTTATACTTTTAATCGTCGCAACGCTGCTGCCTTATTTTGTGCCGGGAAATGCAGTTTCAAAACCGGTTATTTCTTTTTTTGCAGAGCCTGCAGTTGTTATGTTGATATCATTAGCCGTGGCGACATACACACTTGGTTTGCGGCAGGGTAAAAAAATGAAAGCCGTCATGTCAATTTATGCCGATGCAGTAAAAGATATAGCCATGATTTTATTAATCATTGGAAGTGCGGGTACTTTAAAACAGGTACTAACGGATAGTGGCGTAAGTGACCAGATTGCTGCTCAGTTAAACGGTATAAATATTGATCCTTTAGTACTTGCCTGGCTAATGGCGGCTATCATTCGTATTTGTGTTGGTTCGGCCACCATAGCGGGTTTAACTACTGCAGGAATTATTTCACCCATGATTATTCAAACGCATGCAAATCCTAATTTGATGGTATTATCTATTGGAGCAGGCAGCTTGTTTTGCTCTCATGTAAATGACTCCGGCTTTTGGTTGTTTAAAGAATATTTCAACCTAAGCATAAAAGATACGGTGCGTTCGTGGACAGCAATGGAATCGATAATCTCCGTGGTTGGTTTAGGTGCGGTATTATTATTAAATCTAATTGTATAAATTATTAAATATTTAAAATGGAAAAAAATTCAGCAGATGAAAATTTTAAAGAAACGGGCTTAACTTTTCCTGCAGCGCCTTCGCCCATTGGAGTGTATAAAACTTGTTTTATTGATGGAAAGTATTTTTATGTATCCGGTCACGGACCTCTGCAAAATGATGGAACTTTTATACGCGGCAGGGTGGGAGATGATGTAGATATAGAACAGGGAAAACTTGCAGCGCAGCAGGTTGGTTTGGCAATACTCGCGACCATTCAAAAAAACCTCGGGAGCTTTGATAAAATAAAACGCGTAATTAAAGTTTTAGGTATGGTAAATTGTATTCCTTCTTTTGAAAAACATCCTTATGTTATTAATGGGTGCAGTGAATTATTTAAGAAAATTTGGGGAGATGATAATGGCGTTGGTGTAAGAAGTGCGGTAGGGGTTGGATCTTTACCCGATAATATTCCCGTTGAAATAGAAGCGATTTTTGAATTGTTTTAATAAGTTTCAAAACTTATGAAAGATAAAAAAACTAAGGAATGGTTTCGAATCAATAATATTAATGAGATTGATTCCCCGGCATCGGTGGTTTATCCGGAAAGAGTTAAAGAAAACATTGGCACATTGTTATCAATGATTGATGATCCTAAAAGATTACGCCCACATGTAAAAACTCATAAATCAATAGAGGCAACTTCTTTATTGATGAAGGCCGGAATAAAAAAATTTAAATGCGCTACCATTTCTGAGGCTGAAATGCTGGGTATGGCCGGAGCGCCGGATATATTGCTTGCTTATCAACCTTCTGAGATTAAATTAAAGCGCTTTTTATCTTTGATAAAAAAATTTCCTGCAGCTAAATTTTCCTGCCTCGTTGATAATTTAAAATCCGCTGAGAATATTTCCTGCGAAGCCGTTAAAAACGCTGTAGAAATTTCCGTTTATATTGATTTAAACGTGGGGATGAATAGAACCGGTATTAAACCTGGGGAAAATGCAATTGATTTATACAAACAATGCGCGCAGCTAAAAGGTATAAAACCAATGGGGCTTCATGCCTACGATGGCCATATCCGGTCAAAAAATTTTGAACAAAGAACCCGTGAATGCAATGAAGCTTTTAAGCCAGTTGAAAAATTGCAAAAGCAATTAATAAAGGAAGGTTTTTCGCGGCCAGTGATTGTTGCCGGAGGTTCACCCACATTTCCCATTCATGCAAAAAGAAAAAATATTGAATGTAGCCCCGGTACTTTTATTTATTGGGATAAGGGTTATCAAACAGCATGTCCTGAACAGAAATTTCTTCCTGCTGCTTTGGTTATTTCCCGGATAATTTCATTGCCGGACGAATCAAAAATTTGTCTTGATCTTGGACATAAATCAATAGCGGCAGAAAACGAATTATCGAATCGCGTTTATTTTTTGAATGCTCCTGAATTAAAATTTATTAGCCAGAGCGAAGAGCACCTGGTTGCAGAAGCTTCCCCAGGGCATTCTTATAAAATGGGCGATGTATTTTATGGATTACCTGTTCATATTTGCCCGACCTGTGCATTGTATGAGCGGGCAATAACGGTTGAAAATAATATCGCCAAAGGTGATTGGAAGACGATTGCAAGAGACCGGAAAATCAGCACATAAAATTTCAAAACGATATGTTTACTATAGACGCGCATCTTGATCTAAGCATGAATGCAATGGAATGGAACCGGGATCTCACCAAAACTATTCATCAAATTAATGCAGCCGAAGCAGGACTAACGGATAAACCTGATCGCGGAAAAGCAACCATTACTTTACCGGAACTGCGCAAAGGAAATATCGGGTTAGTTGTTGCAACGCAGATAGCAAGATATGTAGGTCCGGGTAATTCATTGCCAGGCTGGCATTCACCCGAACAGGCGTGGGCACAAACACAGGGACAACTTGCGTGGTACAATGCGATGGAGCAAGCTGGCGAAATGGTGCAGGTAAATGATTTAAATTCTCTTAATAAACATATTGCTTTATGGGAAGATGATGCTATGAGTAACCTCCAAAAACCTGTAGGTTATATTCTTAGTTTAGAAGGAGCGGATTCGATGGTAACTGTTCATCACCTGGAAAAAGCATGGCAATATGGATTGCGTGCTTTAGGGCCAGCACACTATGGACCCGGCAGATATGCTAACGGCACAGATGCAACAGGCACAATGGATAATAATGGTATCGCATTGCTCAGGGAAATGGAGCGGTTAAATATTATATTGGATGCAACCCATTTGTGTGATGAAAGTTTTTGGCAGGCGTTGAAAAACTTTAATGGACATGTATGGGCAAGCCACAATAATGTTCGCTCGTTGGTAAATCATAACAGGCAATATAGTGACGAACAAATAATGGCTTTGATTGAAAGAGGTGCTGTTATCGGTGGCGCATTAGATGCATGGATGTTGAAACCTGGCTGGGTGAGGGGCAGGTCATCACCGAAAGAAATGAACTGTAGTCTTGAAACCGTTGTTGACCACATAGATCATGTTTGCCAACTCGCCGGCAATACTTTGCATGTCGGGATAGGCTCTGATCTTGACGGCGCTTTTGGAACAGAACAATGTCCGTATGATTTGGAAACAATCGCGGATTTGCAAAAATTAATTCCCCTCTTTTATAACCGGGGTTATTCTAAAAAAGATGTTGAAAATATTATGCATGGAAACTGGCTTCGGTTTCTAAAACATGCATGGGCACGAAAGCGAAAAAATAACAGAATATAATCAAGACCCGGGCAAAAAACAAAACCATCCTTTTCAGGATGGAATTATTCTTCAAACCTACTTTAATTGCTATGACCATACTAAAACTCAAATAAAGACTTTTTATTGCCTGCGATTTTGAAAGACAACTAGTGCTTTATCGGATTTTTTCTAGATAAAAACTGACTATTGGAGTGCTGGCGTTTTTTAAAGCAGCAGTTTTGCCGGCTAATCATAAAATTTTTATAAAACGCGACAGTTTCATAAAATCAGAATTCCTTCAGTTTCTAAAAGGTAAATTTGCACAAAATTATAAGAATTTGAACAAAGGAATTTTACTGGCAGCGCTTATTTTTTTTACAATATCGGTAAGTGCCCAAAAAAAACAAGACGATCCTAACCAACCGGTAGTTGTCGGTACAATAATAGATTCGCTATCTGGCCAACCATTAGAATATGCAACCATTACCCTTTTTTCCGAAGGAAATAAAAAGCCAATAAATGGCAGCACTTCCGATAAATCGGGAAATTTTAAAGTAACCAATGTTGCTGAAGGAAATTATAAAGTAGTATTTGAATATATCGGTTATAAAGCGCACAACATGAATAATGTTGCTGTTGATTCCAAAAACTTAATAGTTGATTTGAAAACTATTTCCCTGGTAAAAAAATCGGGCGTACTCCAAACCGTTACCATTGCATTGCCTGATAAAATTATTGATAACCGGATTGATAAGATGGTCTTCAATGCTGAAAAGGATCTTACATCCCAGGGCGGTGTTGCTACAGACGTTTTGAAAAAAATTCCAATGGTTTCTGTGGACGTTGATGGAAACGTGGAACTGGCCGGTAGCTCAAGCATTCGTTTTCTAATAGACGGAAAACCTTCTACCGCGTTTGGAAATAATATTGCCGATGTTTTACAATCTATACCAGCCAGTCAAATTAAAAGCGTTGAGGTAGTCACCAACCCGGGAGCGAAATATGATGCACAAGGATTAGGCGGTATCATCAATATTATTCTTAAGAAAAATACAGCGAAAGGCATCAATGGTAATCTTTCATTAACCGGTGGCACGCGCCTTGAAAATGGCTCATTTAATTTTAATGCGCGCAATAATAATTTTGGTTTCAATGCCTTTGTCAGTGGCAATACGCGCTTAAATGCTGCAACCCCAAGCACTTATACGCGCGTGTCAAAAAATCCAATTGATAGCACAACCGATGTGTTAATGCAGGACGGTACTTCGCGTTATCAGCGCCATGGCATTGAATCCGGCCTCGGATTTGATTGGACCCTTAATAAAAAAAATAATTTTTCCGGATCATTAAATTATAATGATTTTGGATTTGGCGGCTCAGGTTTTATCAATCAATCACAGGTTACCACAAGCGATGCTACCGGAAATGTACTGGCTACTATTTTGGCGCTCAATAACACCGGCAGGGATTATAAATTTCATAATGTTGAAACAAGCCTTAATTACAAAAGAACTTTTGATAAAGAAGATCGGGAACTGGATGTATCTGTAAATAGCAGTTTCGGAACTAATCATGCAAATGTTTATAACGACCAGTTTTTATTACCACAAGATTCCCTGGTGTTTGCTACTAAAAGTACTAATCCGGGTAAGGAGAATGAAACAGAAATAAAGGTCGATTATACTGAACCGATATCTAAAAATGTAATCTTTGGCGCTGGTGGAAAAATGACGATTTTTGATATCAACAGCAGCGCTGATGTTTTAAGTTTTCAGCCATCCGGCAAATTATATTTTTACGATAGTTCTCTTTCCAATTTTCTTCAATATCATCAAAAAGTATATGCCGTGTATTCCGAAATAAGTTTTCCGGTAGGTAAATTATTTGATGCTAAAATTGGTGGACGTTATGAGCGCACCAATGTAAATTCATTTTTTTCCAACGCCCAGCAACAACTGAACGCACCGGGCTATAATACCTTCGTTCCCTCTATATTTCTTTTGAGAAAATTGGGCGATGACCAATCGATAAAATTTAGTTATTCCAGGCGCATTGAAAGGCCCGATTACCGGGACCTCAACCCGTTTATAAATACCAGCGATCCTAAAAATATCAGCAGTGGCAATCCATATCTTAAGCCTGAAATAGGCAACCGTTTTGAGATCGCTTACAGTCGCGATTTTGGTGCTACAGGCTCCCTTATGATTACGGCTTTTTACCGTGCCAACAATCATGATATTCAGCCTTATATTGTTTACTATCCATCATTGCAGGTGGGTGATTCTACTTATACAAATGTGGCTGTTAGTACACGTCAAAATATAGGATTGGAAAATAATGTTGGCCTTAGTTTATTTGGAAACATCAATTTCACAAAAAAATTAAATGTAAGAACAAATGCTTTCTTTTTCTACCGGCATACCATAAACGCAATTGATCCGGGATTGAATTCTAACAGCTTTAACTATCAATTAAATCTTAATGCTGCTTACCAGTTTACAAAAACTTTTGCCGGGGAATTCTTTGGCAATTTTCGCTCCGCCCGGCATGAGGCACAGGGAAGCTATCCATCATTTACTACTTATAGTTTTGCGCTGCGCAAGCAGATTTGGAAAAAGAATGGCAGTATAGCTTTTACGACAACAAATCCTTTTAATGAATACATCAATCGGAAAACACTCGTTTCCGGCAAAGGGTTTACAGTTACTAACGTTGAAAAAATTCCATTCAGGTCTTTTGGTATTAATTTTACATGGAAATTTGGACACCTTGAGTTCAAGAAAAACAAAGAGGATCAGTCTATTAATCTAAATCCTGCGGCTGAGAACTAATACCGGCGGTATTAGAAATAGATAGTAGCCTGGCTGTTTTTTATTGTTACCTTGAACATGTGTGCTCAACAACATAAATTCTTGCGCAAACAGTCATTGTTACATAAACAAAATGTATTATTAATATTCAATTTTATAAAAATGGAAAATAAAAAAAAATCTATCGTTGCCCTGCATGAAGAGATTACTGAATGGAAGAGTAGCGTTGAACTGGTTCGGTCCGAAATATCGATATTTCAGAATGAATTAAAAGAGATTGTTGAAAAAAACAATCATGAAGAAGTGCTGAAAGGCGTAGAGCATTTTCAAAATCAATTCGTAAGGCAGCTGGAAGTTTCCGATGAATTACTTCATGACCTGCATGCGAAAGACCACGAGTATGCAATTAAGTCTGAGTCTGGGTTAGATGCTGATACTATTCTGACTGAAGAAGATAACAAGTTAAAAGACCGTGCGAAGATTTACGATAAATTATTCACAGAATTGAAAAATGAATTCCGTTTATTTTTGGATAAGTGGATGTAATAAACCGGGTTAATTTTTGCTTGAAAGCGAAAAATTTTTCGAATTAAATTATTTTAATGTAGAATTTTTATTTGAAGACATAATTGCTTTGTGATCCAGGTTACTAACAACCACATGTGTTCGGTTTACCTTTGAAAAAAAACTATTATGGCAACTATAAAAATGACAACTAAGGATTTTAAAGAAAATATTTTTGATTATGAATTGGAGAAGGATTGGAAATTTAAAGGCAACCTTCCCGTAATCGTTGATTTTTATGCTGACTGGTGTGGTCCTTGTAAAATGGTTGCCCCCGTTTTGGAAGAATTATCTGAGGAATTTAAAGACCAGCTTATTATTTATAAAGTTGATACCGGAGCAGAAACTGAATTGTCGTCTGTATTTGGCATTCAAAGTATCCCAACGTTTCTGTTCATTCCTGTTGAAG
>JBDTKB010000136.1:0-3188 GCA_039935555.1 Ginsengibacter sp.
ATGTTGTAAAGAGCGAATGGAATAAATTTTTCCCTGGAAATACGTTTGATTACTTTTTTCTTGACGAGCATTTTAATGATCAATATAAAGCGGATCAGCGTTTCGGACAAGTGTTTGGATTATTTACAGGCCTTGCAATATTGGTTGCATGTATGGGATTATTTGGGCTTGCTTCTTTTACTACGATACAGCGCACCAAAGAAATCGGAATCCGAAAAGTGCTGGGTGCATCAGTTTTCAATATCTTAAAATTGCTTTACCGTGAGTTTGCAATCCTTCTGTTGATCGCATTTGTAATTTCAATTCCTATTGCATGGTTTGCCACGTCAAACTGGCTTCAGGGTTATGCTTTCCGAATCAGCCCGCATTGGACTTATTTTGTTTTTCCCTTTTTAGCAATTGTTGTCATCGCATTGTTTACAGTAAGCTTCCAGTCAATAAAGGCAGCGATAGCAAATCCTGCGAAGAGTTTGAGAACGGAATAATTTAATTAGCTAATAAGCAAATTGAGAAAACAGGAATATTAATTATTTCTTTGCTTACTGTAGAATGTACAAATAACGAATAGCTATACACGAAAATGTAATTAAGATTAATAAACAAAAAATAAACTATGCTAAAAAACCTTCTCCTTGTTGCCTTTCGCAATTTTAAGCGAGATAAATGGTACAGTCTTCTGAATATCCTGGGACTAACTATTGGTATTACTTTTAGCCTGTTTTTAATTTTTTATATAAAAGATGAATTAAGCTATGACCGCTATAACGTAAATGCAAACAGGATATATCGCATTATAACTTATGATAAAGAACCGGATAAGGATATGATGAAATGGGCCATTACGCCCGACGCGCTGGCTCCCGAATTGAAAAAAGATTTTCCTGAAGTAGAAGAAACGGTGAGATTCAACGGTGATGGAAAACAAATGTTGAAAATCGGCGACAAGCGAATTTATGAAGACAAGATTTTCTTTACCGACAGCACTGTGTTCAAAATATTTACCTACCATTTTATACAGGGTGATTCTAAAACTGCGCTTGTGGCTCCCAATTCGATGGTGCTTACCAAATCAGTAGCAGAAACGTTTTTCGGAAAAAATAATGCGGTGGGCAAATCACTTCAAACCGATGACGGGACCAACTATAAAATTACCGGAGTAGTGGAAGATGTTCCTAAAAATTCACACCTCATTTTCAACGTGCTTATTTCTATGAGCTCGATCCCAAAACAATATATGGGCAATTGGGGCAACTTTGGAATTTATACTTATGTACTTTTAAAACCTCATACAAATAAGGCTGCGTTTGATAAAAAGATGGTGCCTTTGTATGGGCAATTTCTTGCACCGATTTTTGCAAAATCAAATATTAAAATAAATTTTAGCGCACAACCAATACAGCGTATTCATTTGTATTCGGATGTAGAATTTGAACCTGAAGAACTCGGCAGCATTTCTTACATTTATATTTTTGCCGCAGTAGCATTGTTTATGCTGATTATCGCCTGCATCAATTACATGAATCTTACCACAGCACGTTCTGCGCGAAGGGCAAAAGAAATTGGTATCCGTAAAGTAACCGGATCTACCAGGCCACAATTGGTGGCACAGTTTCTTGTTGAGTCTCTATTAACAGCCTTGTTTGCTTTAGCAATAAGTATTGTATTAATAGCATTGCTGTTGCCCACTTTTAATTTGCTATCGGGCAAGAGCATTACATTTCAATTTTTATTGCAACCTTCTACATTCCTTATTTTGCTGGGAATTATTTTATTTGTCGGTCTTGCGGGCGGAAGTTATCCTGCATTTTATCTTTCTAAATTTAATCCTGTACACGTATTAAAAGGAAGCTTATCAAAAGGTTCGGGCAATGTAAACCTTCGCCGTTTGTTGCTGGTGGTACAATTTAGCATTTCAATGATTATGCTTATTTGTACATGGGTTGTTTATGGCCAGTTACAGTATTTACGAAATAAAGATTTGGGATTTAATAAGCAGCAAGTGCTTTTGATAGGCGCAAATACAAACAATGATGTAAGGGAAAAAGTGCTTGCGTTTAAAAATGAAGTGCAGCAAAATGCGAATATATTATCCGTAAGTACTTCTCAAAGTTTGCCGGGACGTTCGATGGCGCTCATGCTTTTTTCGGTAGAAACAAAAAATGGATATAGGGATCAAGGTGTGAATTGCTATGGAATAGACAAAGATTATTTTAAAACGTTGGGCATGCAGTTAAAAGAAGGAAGAAATTTTTCAGGCCCGGATGATACGCTAAGAAGCATCATCGTAAATGAAAAAATGATACAATATTTTGGATGGGGAAATGCAATTGGTAAAAAATTAAAAATCATTGGCGATACTTCAAAAAACTATTTAGAAGTGGTGGGTGTAGTGAAAGACTTTAATCAAAAATCATTGTATAACCCAATTGAACCACTCCTGATGTTTTACAGGCCCAACAGTAGCAGTATTGAAATTAAGCTTGGTTCAAAAAATATTCCATCAACTATTGTATCGGTTGAAAAAATATGGAAGGCAGATTTTCCAGATCTTCCTTTCTCTTACGTTTTCCTTGACCAGGATTTTAATTCGCAATATGCTGCTGATCAAAAAAGAGGAAAAATATTCACCGCATTTTCTATACTAACGATCATGATTACCTGCTTAGGCCTATTAGGCCTTGTAGCATTCACAACGCAGCAACGGCAAAAAGAGATTAGCATACGCAAAGTGATGGGCGCTGGAATAAGGGATATAGTTCCATTAATCACAAACAATTTTATTTTGCTCGTAGGCATATCCTGCCTCATTGCATTTCCGGTAGCTTATTTTTTTATGGACAAATGGTTGAAAATATTTACTTATAATACAGGGCTAAGGGCGATTCCTTTCATATTTT
Source organism: Ginsengibacter sp. (assembly GCA_039935555.1). GTDB lineage: Bacteria > Bacteroidota > Bacteroidia > Chitinophagales > Chitinophagaceae > Ginsengibacter. Next base: position 2,898 of record JBDTKB010000136.1, read on the forward strand.
CTGCTTTGGCAGTATTGATGATAACTTTGCTGACGGTTATTTTTCATACCATCAAAGCGGCGGTGGCTAACCCAGTGGATGCTCTTCGAGCGGAGTGAGATAATGTGCTAATAAAGAAAACAGAAATGTTGAATATTTGTTTGTTTACTATCAATTAAAGATTTGAGGATGGATAAAATTAATTATCATACAACTATCACCGTTATTTTATAATTCCGGCACATAAACAACATATCCTCTTGGTGGCGCCCAAAAGTCGCACGCACCCGATGAATTTGTCGTTTTATCTTC
>JBDTKB010000137.1:0-14313 GCA_039935555.1 Ginsengibacter sp.
CTAACTATTGAAAGTGTAAAGAAAATAAAGGAGCAGAACCGCCAGGGGATTAAACCCGAAGCGCTGGAGACTGTGGAAATAGTAAGTGGAAAAGCAAAGGAACCAGAGCCGGAATTTGTAGATGTTGTTGGCCATATAACTTTGAAATCACTCGAAAAAAATACCCGCAGGCGAAGGGATAATGATCGTAATAAAAGGCCTGCACAACGCAATCCACAACAAAATACACAGAGCCGGCAAAACAACAGACCGCGCCCAAATAATAGAAACAACAAGCCGCCGCGAATTAACGAAGGATCATAATAAAATTGCCAGTTTCCAACAGGAGGAATTTTTAAAAAATTATTTTTCTTATTGTACTTTTACGCGATTTTTAAAACAATCTTTTTCTTTATATTTCTGCATGTCAATTACAATTTCTAATCTTACAAAACTTTACGGCACGCAGAAAGCAGTAAATAATATTTCGTTCCAGGCAGGGAATAATGAAATCGTCGGTTTTTTGGGCCCTAACGGAGCCGGTAAATCTACAACGATGAAAATTGTAACGGGCTATCTCAAAGCCAATTCCGGCGAAGTGATGGTAAATGGAATTGACGTCAACGCAAAACCGCTCGAAGCAAAAAAATGCATCGGTTATCTTCCGGAGGGCAATCCTTTATATTATGAGATGTATGTGCGGGAATATCTGTCCTTTATAGCAGGGTTGCATAACATCAAAAGGGATACTAAAAAAAGAATAGAAGAAGTGATTGATTTGACTGGGTTGAGAATTGAAAGTAATAAAAAAACAGGCCAGCTTAGTAAGGGTTATAAGCAAAGAGTGGGACTGGCCGCTGCTCTTATACATAATCCTGATGTATTGATACTTGACGAACCTACCAGCGGGTTAGATCCAAATCAAATCATTGAAATAAGGCAACTAATTAAGGATCTTGGCAAAGATAAAACGGTTCTTTTTTCATCCCACATATTGCAGGAAGTTGAGAGCATAAGCGATAGAGTTTTAATAATAAATAAAGGCACTATTGTAGCCGATGATACACTGGCGAATTTGCGGTTGGCCAATAAAACATATCATATAGTTTTGGTGCAATTTTCCCAAAAAGCTGATACGGAATTATTGCTCAGCATTGAAGGTGTGCAGAAAATTGAAGAAGCAGAACCATTTACCTATAAGCTTCAAACCGTAGACCCCGAGCAGGTAAAAAAACAAATCCTTATCTTAAGCATTGAAAAAAACTTAAACATACTCTCATTACAAACCGAAACTATGAGTCTTGAAGAGGTATTTAGAAATTTAACTAACAACATTCAAAACAATTAATCAACAAATATCATGAGTTACATCACAAACATACAAGCGCGTCAAATACTTGATAGCCGTGGAAACCCAACTATAGAAGTAGATATTCTTACAGAGAATGAATTTCTTGGAAGAGCAGCAGTTCCATCCGGGGCGAGCACAGGTATTCACGAAGCTGTGGAACTCCGCGACGAAGACAAAAAAGTATATGGTGGTAAAGGTGTACTCAATGCAGTAAAAAACGTGAATGGATTGCTTTCAGATAAACTTACGGGTTGGGATGTTGCCGACCAAACGGGTATCGATAATGCAATGATTGCCCTTGACGGCACTGAAAATAAAAGTGCGATCGGGGCCAATGCAATTCTTGCCGTGAGCCTTGCGGTTGCAAAAGCGGCTGCGTTAGAAGCTAATCTTCCTTTGTATCGCTACGTTGGCGGCACCAATGCGAAAATTCTGCCGATTCCCATGATGAACATTTTGAACGGAGGTGCTCATGCAGACAATAAAATTGATTTCCAGGAATTTATGGTAATGCCTATCGGTGCTTCATCATTTAGTGAAGCATTGCAATGGGGTGTAGAAATATTTCATGCATTAAAATCGGTACTTAAAAAGAAAGGTTACAGTACAAACGTGGGCGACGAAGGTGGCTTTGCTCCGAACATCCAGAGCAATGAAGAAGCAATCGAAACGGTGCTTGCGGCAATTGATAAGGCAGGCTTCAAGGCTGGCTCAGAGGTATCAATTGCTATGGACCCTGCGGTAAGTGAAATGTTTATTGCTGATAAAAAAATGTATCATTTTCATAAATCAGATGGCAAGAAATTGAGTATTGAAGGCATGGTTGATTTTTGGGAAAGTTGGGTGAATCAATATCCAATCATTTCAATAGAAGATGGGATGGCTGAAGATGATTGGGATGGATGGAAATTAATGACGGAAAGACTTGGCAAAAAAATTCAATTGGTGGGTGATGATCTTTTTGTTACGAATGTAAAAAGGCTTCAAAAAGGGATTGATGAAAATATTGCCAACGGGTTACTTGTAAAAGTAAACCAGATAGGAACTTTAACAGAAACAATAAACGCAGTTTCATTAGCTCAAAATAATGGTTACAATACAATTATGAGTCATAGAAGTGGTGAAACGGAAGATACTACGATTGCAGACCTTGCTGTGGCATTAAATTGCGGGCAAATAAAAACTGGTTCTGCCAGTCGTACCGATCGAATTGCAAAATACAATCAATTGTTACGAATAGAAGAAATGTTGGCTGAAAGTGCCGTTTTTCCAAACGGAAAAATTAAATTTGGTAAGTGACGCAAGAAAAGTAGTTGAAAATTGTTATGCAACTTAATAAGTAGCTGTAAATACTTACTAAAAAAGAGTCAAAAAAAGATGCAGAAGTTCCACAAATCGTTGACTAATAAATATTTAATTATAGGCATAGCTTTTGCAGTATGGATGATGTTATTTGACAGAAATGACATACCGTTACAATTGAAGCGGATCCAGGAATTGAATAAACTGGAAGCAAGTCAAAAGGTAATGGATCAGCAAATTAATAATACCAAACAAGAATTGGGATTATTAAAAACAAATCCTAAAACTCTTGAAAAATATGCAAGAGAAAAGTACCTCATGAAGAAGGATAATGAAGATCTTTTCGTAATTACTTCCGATTCATCTTCAATTAGATAGAATACAATATTTCTTAAATGAACACGTTTTAAGTTTGGATAGGATATTTTTTATTAAAAGCCACAAAATTATATGAATAAGTTTTCACCGGAGGATCTGGTACTATACCTTTATAAGGAAACTTCTGAGCGCAAGACAGAGGCAATAAAAGCGGCTCTTGAAATTGATTGGGAACTAAATGAGTCTTACAAACAATTACAAGCAGCGCAAGAAAACCTTGAAGAAGTGGTGCTATTTCCGCGCGAAGAGGCCGTGAATAAAATTCTTCAGCATGTTAGCCGTAAAGAAGGCCAGTTACACTCGCATTAAAATTCATTTTTAAAAGTTATTTTCATCCTGCTCCAAAAGGCAGGATTTTTTTATGAAAAAAAAGGAACGGTACAAGTTTGCCATTGAATATTTTTCAACGCATGCTCCTGACGCTGAAACAGAACTAACTTATGATGACCCTTATGAGTTGCTGGTTGCAGTTATTCTATCGGCCCAATGTACTGACAAGAGGGTGAATGAAACAACGCCAGCTATCTTTAGAATGTTTCCGACAGTTTTATCACTTAGCAAAGCAAATCCTGAACAGCTTCTTACCTTAATAAAAAGCATTTCTTACCCAAATAATAAAACGAAACATCTTATTGGAATGGCTCAAAAGATCATGGAAAACTATGATGGAAAAGTTCCGATGACTGTAGACGAATTGATGACCTTACCCGGCGTTGGTCGTAAAACTGCTAATGTAATAACTTCTATTATTGACCGACAGCCGAACATGGCTGTAGATACTCATGTTTTCAGAGTTTCTGCCCGCATAGGGCTAACTTCTAATGCATCTACCCCTCTCGCCACGGAGAAACAATTAATTAAATATTTTCCTAAAAATTTAATTCACAAAGCGCATCATTGGCTTATTCTACATGGGCGATATGTATGTGTGGCGCGTAAGCCAAAATGCAATATTTGCGGGCTAAAACCGGTGTGTAAATATTATAATACGATAATAAAAAGTGAACTGCCGCCTACAATAGCTTCTTAATCTCGTCTATAATTTCATGCTTTGTAAATGGGATCCCCATAATTTTATGATATCCTTTTGCATCTACTAAATATTGATCTCTTATAATTTTTATTAACTGGCCATTATTTAGTTCAGGTATTATAACGTGATCAAAATTTTTGAGAATCTCACCAAGATTTTTTGGAAAAGGACGAACATAACGGAGATGCGCATGCGAAACCGCGTAACCCTCTTCCAATAAATCCACCACGGCAGATTTTATTGCACCATAAGTGCTTCCCCATCCAAGTACCAACACTTTTCCTTTGTCCGGTCCGTTATCTAATTTTTGCTCCGGAATATAATCTGCAATTTTATCAATTTTCTCCTGGCGCAATTTTACCATCATCTGGTGATTTTCGGGATCGTAACTAACATTTCCAGTAATATTTTGCTTTTCAAGGCCACCCACTCTATGCTCAAGCCCGGCAACGCCCGGTATCGCCCATGGCCTTACCATTTTTTCATCTCTTAAGTAAGGCTGAAATATTTCTTCATGATGGCCAAGCTCTGTTTTGAATTTAACTTCTATTGGATGAAGGTCTTTGGTTTCAGGATATTTCCACGGCTCAGCTCCATTGGCAATATAACCATCACTTAAAAAAATAACCGGCGTCATGTGTTGAACGGAAATACGCACTGCTTCATAAACTGCATCAAAGCAATCGCTAGGCGTAGACGCAGAAACTATCGGCATCGGGCACTCGCCATTTCTTCCATAATAGGCTTGCAGCAAATCGCTTTGCTCTGTCTTGGTAGGGAGGCCGGTAGAAGGACCTCCTCTTTGAATATTACAAATAATTAAAGGTATTTCAAGCATTACCGCAAGGCCCATTGCTTCCGCTTTCAATGCCATGCCTGGTCCGCTTGTGGAGGTAACACCGAGGCTTCCACCGTACGATGCACCAATTGCCGAGGAGATGGCAGCAATCTCATCTTCAGCCTGAAAAGTTTTTATTCCAAATGATTTATGACGGCTTAGTTCATGTAAAATATCGCTGGCCGGAGTAATTGGATAAGATCCCAAAAATAATTGCAAGCCGCTTGTTTGCGAAGCAGCAATTAAGCCATATGCGAGCGCTTGGTTTCCCATTATGCTACGGTAATTGCCCTGTGGCATCCTGGCCTTTTCAACAAAATATCTTGTTGTAAAAGTTTCTATGGTATCGCCATAATTATACCCTGCCTGAAGAACTTTTAAATTACTATTGAGAATGTCGGGCTTTTTTGCAAATTTCTCTTTAAGAAATCGAATAGTATTATCGAGATTTCTATTATACATCCAATAAAGAAAGCCGAGTACAAACATATTTTTTGCCCTGTCTTTCTCTTTTGTACCCATTTCAAAATCTTTCAAAGACTCCCTCGTTATTTTTGTAACATCGATTTTAATAACCTCATAACTTTCAAGGCTTCCATTTTCAATGGGATTTACTCCATCAGGATAATTTGCCAAACGAAGATTTTTTACATCAAATCCGTCCACGTTCACAATTATTTTTCCACCTTTCTTCAATCCGCTTAAGTTAGTTTTAAGTGCCGCAGCATTCATGGCCACCAGCACATCACACATATCACCCGGGGTAAATATCCTGTCGCTGGAAAAGCGTAATTGAAATCCGCTCACGCCCGGCAATGTGCCTTGTGGCGCTCGTATCTCCGCAGGAAAATCAGGGAAAGTCGCGAGGTCAATACCGAGCAATGCGGTATTGTTTGTAAATTGAGTCCCTGTTAACTGCATTCCATCGCCGCTATCACCGGCAAATTTTATTACCACATCCTTTAAAACTTCTTCTTTAATTTCCATTTATTAAAATTGAATTACAAATTTAAAAGTTTGATTATGAAATGCCACCATTTGTTTTAATATTCGTGCCTTATGCAGGAATATCTTAACAATGCGTAAATGTTTCAAAATGAGTTTTAATCGTTTTTTTTTATGTACTTCATCATTTTCTTAAACTCATTTTCAAATTCCTTCAAACGTATTTTGTTGAGAGAATAAATAATACTTGTTCCGAAATTACTCCCAACAATTAATCCCGAATTTTTTAGCGCTCGTAAATGTTGAGAAACAGTGGATTGAGAAAGAGGCAGTTGCTCCACCAGGGCGCTGCAATTGCAACCACTTTTTTTTGCAAGAATTTTTAATATAGCAACTCTTGCCGGATGAGAAATGGCTTTTGCGAACATCGCGAGATGTTGCTTTTTTTTTCCAAATTCCTCTTTCTTATGAATCGTCATTTCAGGTTTGAATTTCAAGATAACAATAAAATAAATAATTAGAACTTCAATTTTAACGCCCGGAGGCAAATACAAATAAGTGCCTTTCTTTGCAATATAGAATTGTGATCAGCATGTTTAAAAAATCCCGGGAAATAAAACATTTTCTTTTTAGTCAGTACCTCGCTGACGGGGTAAGAATTACCCTGGAAATTATATTGCCTGCTGTAATCTGCTCGCAATTTGGCAGACTGGATTTGGGAATAACCATATCACTAGGTGCGCTTTGCGTAAGTATAAGTGATGCGCCAGGGCCTGTAAAGCACAAAAGAAATGGTATGCTTTATTGTAACATTTTTATTTTTCTAATGGCATTGCTTACAGGATTTTTTAATAATAATATTTTGCTACTTGGTTTGTTGATTATATTTTCATCTTTTTTCTTCACCATGTTTTCCGTGTATGGCAACCGGGCGGCTTCCATTGGTACTGCGGCGTTGTTGGTAATGATTCTCCGAATGACGCACGCGGCGGATATAGTAAACACTTTTACCGACAGTGTTTTAATACTGGCAGGCGGTACCTGGTATATGCTTTTAGCGTTATTATTTTACCGGCTTATGCCTTACCGGCCAGCGCAAAGATCTTTAGGCGAATGCATTCACGAGACGGCGAAATATCTTCGGATAAAAGCCGACTTATATAATATTCAAAAGGACCCTAATGATCAGTACAAAAAGCTAGTGGCTCAACAAGTAGTGGTAAATGATCAACAGGAACAAGTGCGCGAGTTGTTGTTTAAAAACAGGGAACTTCTGAAAGAATCCATCCACAGCGGAAGATTATTGGTATTGACGTTTGTTGATCTTATAGATTTATATGAATACATAATTGCTACCTGGTATGATTATAATTCTATGCGGGAAAAATCTTCTTCACCCGAAATCTTAGCAGAAATATCTATTGTTATAAAAAACATTGCAGATGAATTGGATAATATCGGTTTTGCTATTCAATCAAACTCTACCTATAAAAGGAAATATGATATAATACCGGAGCTCACAAAATTGAAATTAAAAATTGACGGAGAAATTCAAAACAATAAGAGTGCACTTATTTTTAAAAAGGTACTTGTTAATCTCAGAAACATTGGATTGCGTGTTGATGGACTTAGCAATTATTTTGGCGGCAATTTTAGTAACAGGGAATTAAGAAGTAATAATTACTATTCAAAATTTGTATCTCACCAAAAAATTGACGGAACGATATTCAAAAATAATCTTACACTTAAATCATCCGTTTTTAGGCACTCATTACGGATGATGGTAACATGCGCTGCTGGTTATACTATTGCGAAACTGCTGCCTCATGGCCAACATAGTTACTGGCTGTTGCTGACGATAATCGTTATTTTAAAACCGGGATTTAGTCTTACTAAACAGAGAAATTTTGAAAGATTTACCGGAACGATTGCAGGTGGCTTAATTGGCCTTTTACTCTTAGCGTTTGTGCATGACCGTACGATACTTTTTATAATGATTATTTTCTTTATGATTGGAACCTATACTTTTCAGCGCCTTAATTATATCGTGATGGTTATTTTTATGACTCCCTATATTTTAACGCTTTTCAATTTGCTGGGACTGCCATTTGTAAATGTTGCAGAAGAACGTTTACTTGATACTGCCATTGGATCTTTCCTTTCTTTCATGGCCAGTTATTTCTTATTTCCACATTGGGAGTCAAACCAACTAACAATTTATATGATGAGTGTATTAGAAGCAAACATTAGTTATCTGAAAAAACTAACGGATATTATAATTGGTAAGAAAAATTCTCTCCTGGATTATAAATTGGTAAGAAAAAATGTATTTCTGAGCACGGCAAATCTTTCTGCGGCTTTTAACAGGATGCTATCGGAGCCAAAAAATAAACAACGCAATGGCCGGGAAATTTATCAGTTTGTGGTTCTAAATAATGTCCTTTCTTCTAACATCGCCGGGCTCATTCCCATTATTCCTAATACTGAAAATTTTCCGCACCAAAAGGAATCATTGCAATCTATAAAACGCTCGATTGATAACCTTGAAAATAGTTTGTTGCAAATGCGCCAAACTGATACTTCCACCCTAGAACGAGGCAGAGTTGATGAAACTGTACCTGCGCCAAAACAAGTTGATGGCCAAATTTTTGGGCAATTAGATTTTATTTATAATTTGTCTGCAAAAATAAAAAAAACGACAAGTTTAATTTTACCGTAAACGTCAATTCGTTATCAAAAATTGATTAGCTTTTCAAATAAGTAAATACTTCTTTTCCTGGCTAAAGTCCCAATAGAATATCAGGTTTTCAAATGATATGTGTTTAAAAATATGTCTTTGATTAGAATTCGTACTGATGATTAGAATTAGATTTTTTTTCTTTTTGTTGATATTTATGGCAGGTAACCTTATTGCTCAAAAAAAGGAATAATGTTTGGGGCCTGGGAGATGGCACAGGTTTAAATTTTAATACAACTCCCGTATCGCTATTTAAGTCAAAGACCGGAGCTAATAACCTGCCATATTATCTTTCATCAATTTGTTCCAAAGATGGTGAACTTCTTTTTTATACCGATGGAATAACTGTTTGGAAAAGGGACAATTTTAAATTGCCGAAATATAATAATTGGTGGCCTTGGTTTGGCAATGTAATGCCCTTGATTACTCCCCATATTAATAATGATTCTTTGTATTATTTTTTGGTATAGATAATGACGGAGGGCTACCGCTTACTGCTCCAAAGGTATTGTTCCGCTGCTACGTTAACGAGCTGCAACCCAACCGCAAAGATCATTTTTGCTCTTTTAATTCCTCTTTAATTAACGTGGTACTTTTAGGGGTTATCCTTGCAATGTTTTCATCTCTTTCTGCTCTTTTTTCAAGACCACCCATGCCCCAATGAAGTATAATAGGAATTAACAGCAGAGAACAATATCCCACTATTGGGGACATAAGAAAAATAAGAAATGAAAAAAGAAATACTAAGGGGATTACAAGGCTTCTATAAACACCGAGCCTGATTCTTGCACGGGATATTTGCCGCGTAAGCATCATTCTTTTAGGATTGCTTACATATCTCCAAACCCAGGTGTTCATAAACCCTGTCACAACCATATTCGTTGTATAAATGGCATAAGGAATTTTTAAGCTGCTATCGGCGCTATACTCACCCCACAGCGCAACCGTAAATGGCAAAGTAACTACTGTCAATAAAAATCCCAGGTTTAGCCATATTAATGACGAAGAATTTTTTATTACATACCCAAAAATTCTATGGTGTACTGACCAATAATGGCCTACTATCCCGAAGGTGATTATAAACCCTAAAAACTTAAAACCCATCTCCGAGATCTTTTCCCATAAAAGTTGATCACTAGGATGTGGTATTACGGGAGGTGTAATTTCTATTATTAAAAAAGTAATGGTAATAGCGAAAACAGCATCTACAAAAAAAGTAGATCTTTCTACCTGGAAATATTGTCTTTCTTTATCGTGCCTTGCTTCCTGCATAAGTTTTATTTTTCTAAACTCTTCTTTATTTTTTTGCTATCTGCAGATTAGCGCATCCTTTAAAAATTTTGAATGAAATTTTTTCTTCTGCGCATTAAAGTTATTTAATTATTGGCAAAGGTGAATACCGACGGTATTGCATGCACATTATTTTTGTACCAAACACAAAAAAAGGCTTGTCCTAAAACAAACCTTTTGTATACCCATCCTTAACCATAAATTAAATTAGCTACCGCTGGATTGCATGCCAGCACCTTGCTGCCGTTGCGGGCGTAAAGTTGGCTCTAATTCATCTTTAAATTTTTTGTATTGACCATCATTAAAAATTGCTTTTAATTTTTCATCGCGATCATTGGTCATTTTTTCAAATACGCTTCGGTCAGGCCTGTTGCCACTTGCTCTTGCGTCTTCGCGCATCTTATCCTGGGCGGTATAAAAATCAGTAAAAACTGTGGTAGTTTTATCCTGTTCTGCCTGGTCAAGGGTAAGTGGTGTAACTAATTTATCCATTGCGGATTTTACACGCTCTTCAACTGTACGTCGCTGCATACCTTGTTGTGCCTTTGTAACTATTGTAATTGCAAAAAATAGCACAATCAACATTGAGATTTTTGTTTTCATAATTTGAATTTTTACTTTTTTTGGTGATTATATTTTGATTTATTTTTTTTGATCGTGTCCGTCTTTTCCTGATCTGCTTGTCATCCTGATAAAAACCTTTTTTATAGTACTGTCAAATTTTTCCAATTGCTCGGGTGTACAAATATTGCGAACCATTTTAAAATGAGTAAACATTTTAAGATCAAGGCTTTTTTGCTTTTCAGCAGCTAAATTAGCAGCATTTTTTACCGAAGAATCTGAAACGTTTGATGAATAAATTAAACTGTAAAAGCTCATTTTTGTTTTTCTCAATCCATCAAATAAACTATGTATTGAATCTAAATCCTCCTTTCTTAACGATTGATATTTATCCAACTGATCTTTTGAAAAGCCAACTTCCTTTTGCAACATTCCTGACATGCCATTTTGATCGCGGGTACTTAAGTTTTTTTGTGCAGGATTATTCAACGCCAGGAAAAAAATTAACATAGCGATGTTCGTTATCAATAAGAAAATTATAATTGAAATAAGCGACTTATTTTTAGTTGTTGATTCCATTATGGCTTATTATTTTCAAGATCATATAAATTATAACTAACCTGGCTCACCTGGCTGTATTCGTCGGCAGTAGCCAGTTCCGAGCCTTGCTGCGCTGTTATTCTATCGGAATTATTTGATAGAAAAATAACCATAACATTTATTATAAGAACAAAGCAAACACAGGCGAAAACCATAATTGGCCTTGCTACAAATGAGGAAAGTTTGCTCCATACATTTCTATCATTTTGCATTCTTGCCTCAAGCCTGGTAAACAAAAATGGAAGAGGGTTGGCGCCCTGAACACCATCAAGGCTTTTCATCGCATCTTCAACTTTTTTATTTATAAATTCGTCTTTCATTTTATTATTATTATTTAGACGTTATATTATTATAAAACCTGCGTTTCAAATTCGAAAAATTATGTTTTTGAAAAGTTTCATCCCTATTAATTTTTATTAAGCGCTGCATAATATTCTTTCAGTATTTTCTTAAGGTTTGCTTTTGCCCGGTGAAGTAATGCATCAACTGCTGAGTCGGAAATTTCCATCACTTCTGCAATTTCTATGTAAGACAATCCTTCCACTTTATTTAATACAAACGCAGTTTTTTGATTCGGAGGAAGTTGTTCCATTGCTTTAAAAAGAACCGCCGCGTTTTCTTTATTTTCCATCCTTACTCCCGGATGAAAAAAATCAGGAGGGTCTATTAAAGGTTTATCATTTTTCCCATAAAGACTTTGTATAAATGCAAATCGCTTTTTTCTTTTTTTCTTTCTTATATGGTCCATCGCTTTGGAAACTGTTATACGATAAACCCAGGTGGAAAATTTCGATTCTCCTTTAAAGGCAGATACCGATTCAAATACCTGGATGAATGTTTCCTGTGTTACATCTTCAGCGTCTTCCGCATTTTGCAAAATGCTTATCGCTGTGTTATAAACCATATCCTGCCAGGTATCTACTATATTTTTAAAAGCTGCCCTGTCCTTTTGTTTGAGCAGCTCAATTAATTCCGTTTCAATCAAAACTATTATTTTTTATGCTAAAGTGGAGGGCCATCGTGTCCACCTCCAAAAGGACGCCCGCCCGGGGCGCCACCCCTGCGGAATTCATCTTCTCTTTCATTATTATTGCCCGGCTTACCTTTTCCAAAGGTCTTCAATTTATAAGTAAATGTCAGCATAAAATATTGTTGTAACACCTGGTTATTTACGTCTTGTATATATGACGCAGTTACGTTACGTGTAATGCTTCGGTTTTGTTTTAAAAGATCAAACACAGAAAGCTTCAATTCTCCCATTTGATTTTTTAAAAATTTTTGCCCAATAGCTATATTCCATAGCCAATAATTAGTATTGTTAGCGCCGCTTAAACCGCTGTAATATTGATTGTTTAAATCGTTATTAAAAAACAACCCTTTTTTCGTAAGCAGGTTTGCGCTGATGCCTGCAACCTGCATAAAATAATTATTATTTAAAGATGGTTCAATAGAATTTTTCACCGTATTTATATTGGCTGAATAATTAATATTGAAATCGATGTATTCGCTAATATTACTGGAAAAAACAGCGCCAATATTATAATTAAACGTCTTTGAAATATTCTCTACGTTATTGAGCAGGCCAGGAAGATTGGTAAAACTAATACCACCATTAAAATTGATATTGGATTTTATAAATTTTAGCGGCAGTGCATAAGTAAGAAATGATCTTGCGCTTAAATATCCATTTAAATTTATTGGTTTTGAAATTTGGGAACCTTTATTAAGCGTCACAGTGTTCGAAAGCGCGGAATCTTTTGATGCCGTATAAGTCGCATTCGCCACGTAATTGCTGGCCGTTTGCAAAAACAGGTTTGCAAAAAAACTTTGGGCTTTTGGTGTGTTTGTATAATTATATCTTACTATCAGGCTATTATTATATTGTTGTTGTAAATCAGGGTTGCCGGTTGTATAAAAAAACTGGTTGGAGTTATTGATCACATTTTGTAATTGGGTAACTGATGGCGGACTCACGTTTGAGCGAAAAATAATGCGAAGATTACTTTTGCTGTCAAGCTTAAACCTCGCAAAGGCATTCGCAAGAAAGTTACTATAAACATTGTCGATATGCGAAGTCTGCGGAAAAACCTGGTCACTTTTTAATTCTGAATATTGATAAGATACACCGGCGGCAATCATATTGTTTCTATCCCCGCGGCGGAAGGTGATGCCCGTATTTTGCGTATTGTATGTGTTATTGAATTTGTTGCTTAAGCTGGTATCAAGTAAGGAATACTTCGATGTTCCATTATCAAAATTAAAAGTTTCCTGGTCGGCAGTATTAGTTGAAAAAGAAGGATTATAATTTGCCTGCAGTTGTCCTTTCTTTCCAACAGGCTCCGTGTAAACAAGGTTAAAACTGTATTGATTGTTATGGTTTTTTTGATTCGAAAGTTGTTGCAACGAATCGATGAGCGTAGTTGATTTAAAATAAGTATTAATAGCATTCAGGTAATTGTTACCCAACTTATCACTGACGCTGTTATTAATGCCCAAGGATAAACTTCGTCCACGTTTTTTAAACCCGTGTCTAAATAAAATTTGATTGCTTAGATTATTTCCATGAAAATCACTCGTAAGATCGTTATCTGTCTGGCTAATTCTATCAAGCCTGTTCACATCGATATAATTAATTCCATGAACATAGTTAGCGGAATTGTTCGTCTGAAAATTTAAGTTAGAAGTTACTAAAATACTATTGCTTGAGTCAATTTTATAGGTGAGCCTGAAATTGACGCGATTGTTATAATTTTTACTATCCGACAAAGTATTTTCATCATAGTAATTACTGCTGTCTTTTGTAATTATATTTTGCTGGTTAACTGTTTGGTTATTAGAAATGGTGCTGTTATTAAAAAAATAACTGCCCGTTACATCAACTTTTTTACCCCACGCATCGCTATAATTAACGCCTAAAGAATTGGTTGCAGCAATGCCATTTTGCTGTCCCACAGAAAAATTATTACCGCCGCCACCTCCACCGCCGCGGCCACCCCTTTGACCGCCGCCGCCGCGGTTGCCGGTACTGGTAACGCCCAACAAATCCTGGCTTTGAAAATTCTGCAGGTTTACATTATTCATTAAACCAATAAACGAAATTCTTCTGTCGCCATTGAAAAAACTTACATTTCCCCCGGCGCTATATCGGTCATCCGTACCCAAGCCCGCATATACGCGGCCAAAATTACCGTTACGCATATTTGCCTTGGTAACAATGTTGATTGCTTTTGTAGTGTTTCCATCATCGAAACCCGTTAGCTGCGCCTGGTCGCTTAACTTGTCAAATACCTGTATTTTGT
>JBDTKB010000138.1:0-5465 GCA_039935555.1 Ginsengibacter sp.
CCGCCGCGTCTTTGCCGTCAGTGCCATGCAGATAATAGAAAACGATCGCCGCATCTTCGGCGCTTCTGCAAATGGGGCCTGCTTTATCAAGGCTCCAGCATAGTGTCATTGCTCCGCTTCTGCTCACGGAGCCAAAGGTAGGGCGCAATCCAGTTGCTCCACAAACAGTTGAAGGAGAAATAATAGATCCATAGGTTTCGGTGCCAATCGCAAAAGGAACAAGGCCGGAAACGGTTGCTGCCGCGGAACCGGCAGAAGATCCGCTTGAGCCTTCCAGCATATTCCATGGATTTTTTGTTCGGCCACCAAACCAATAATCATCCATGGCTAAAGCGCCGAGCGTTAGTTTGGCAATTAGCACAGCTCCGGCATCTTTCAATTTCGTGTACACGTAACTGTTATTATCAATTACCTGATCTTTATAAGGCTCAGCTCCCCATGTCGTCCTGGTGCCTTTCACTGCAAAAAGATCTTTTAATCCATAAGGTATGCCGTGTAGCAACCCGCGGTATTTGCCCGCAGCAATTTCTTTATCTGCCTCCATTGCTGCCTGCATGGCAATGTCTTCTGTAAAGGAAATCACACATTGAAGTGTGTCTCCATATTTTTTAAGCCGATCAATAAAAAACTTTGTCAGATCAACAGAGGAAATCTTTTTATTCCTAATTAAAGAAGCCAATTGCGGAAGGGAATAAAATGCAAGATCATTTTTGTCTGCCGGAAGCATTACATCTTCAGGAACCGAAAAGTTCACAGGTAATTGTCTCTTATAAAAATTCATGTAAGGCAGAAGCGGACTTTCCGCCATCGACATTGGAACAGAATTATCCAATGAATACCGGTGCATTTTATCATATTCTTTTGCCCTTTCCTGTAAGGAGCTTAAAAGCGAATCTTCCTTTGCTTCCGAAAAATGGAGGCTGATAATTTTTTCAGCAGCATTAATATCTTTTGTGGTGATACTATCCTGGGCAAAAGATATCGTTGAAAAAAACACCAGTGTCAGAATAAAGAAAGCATATTTCATGAAGTAAATTTTTTTTAAATCTACTCATTTTTGCCAGAGATATTCTTTAAGGTAATGTGACCTTATTTTATATGCTTTAATTGTGGAAGGGCCATTTTCTCTATTTCCTGTTTTCTAATAAACCAGGCAATGGTGAAAGTAGGAATTAAATCTACTCCCGGTATCAACTCTTCTATAAAAGAGAACACACCACCCATGAGACCGAATTTTTTTCCAAATAAAAAATAAAAAATTATACCGGAAATAACTGCCCAAACCGGGCCAAATGGCGGTATAATATAACTTACACAACCAATAGCATCAAGGATGAGGCAGGTTTTAAGCGATGGAAGTTTTCTTTTCATTTAAATTTTTTTTATGCACGATATATCAAATTAAAAACCAAATATTTTAAAACGTTATTTTGACATACAATTTTATTTAAATATTGTGTTAAGTAATGGTTGACGCTTGTCAGCAAGGCGAATTAGTGTACCTTTGCAGCCTTAAAAAAAATGCGGGTTATTTTTTATATAGAAATATTCGCAAAAAATACAATATGGAAATAAGGAACATCGCTATAATAGCACACGTTGATCATGGTAAAACTACGCTGGTTGATAAAATTTTGCACTCTACAAATATATTCAGGGATAACCAGGAAACCGGCGAACTGATAATGGATAGTAACGACCTTGAAAGAGAGCGTGGAATTACAATTTTCAGCAAAAATATTTCAGTAAATTATAAAGGCGTTAAAATTAACGTTATCGATACTCCGGGTCACAGTGATTTCGGTGGTGAAGTAGAGCGTGTTTTAAAAATGGCTGATGGGGTTGTTCTATTAGTAGATGCTTTTGAGGGTCCGATGCCGCAAACAAGGTTCGTGCTCCAAAAAGCATTGCAACTTAACCTTCATCCTATTGTTGTTATTAACAAAGTAGATAAACCAAATTGCCGTCCGGATGAAGTACATGACGCGGTGTTTGAATTATTTTTCAATCTTGATGCCACAGAAGAGCAGTTGGATTTTCCTACAATTTATGGTTCCAGTAAAAATGGCTGGATGAACACGAGCCTCGAAGAAACTGATAATATTTTTCCACTATTGGATATGATTATCGAGAAAGTTCCACCGCCTTCAATGGAAGAAGGAACGCTGCAAATGCAAATTACTTCCCTGGATTATTCGTCATTTTTAGGAAGGATTGCTGTGGGTAAAGTTGCAAGAGGTGTTATAAAAGAAAATCAGCCGCTTTCATTAATGAAGCTGGATGGATCGGTACAAAAAAGCCGTGTAAAAGAATTGTATGTGTTTGAGGGGCTTGGTAAAAAGAAAGTAAGCGAAGTTAGTGCAGGAGATATTTGTGCCGTTGTAGGTATAGAAGGTTTTAATATTGGTGAAACGCTTGCAGATTTTGAAAATCCTGAAGCATTGCCGGTAATTAGTGTAGATGAACCTACGATGAACATGCAGTTCAGCATTAACAATTCTCCCTTTTACGGAAAAGATGGAAAATTTGTTACATCGCGACATTTAAAAGACAGGCTTGAAAAAGAGCTGGAGAAAAATCTTGCGCTTCGTGTATCCCCAACCGATAGTGCCGAAAGTTTTATGGTTTATGGCCGCGGCATTTTGCATTTAAGTATTTTGGTAGAAACGATGCGCCGTGAAGGTTATGAAATAACTGTGGGGCAACCCCAGGTAATTACAAAAATTATTGATGGTAAAAAATGTGAACCATATGAAAACCTCGTAGTCGACGTTCCTGCGGAATACAGCGGCCGCGTTATTGACCTGGTAACACAGCGCAAAGGCGAAATGCTGATCATGGAAAGTAAAGGTGAGATGCAACATCTTGAATTTGAAATTCCTTCAAGAGGGTTGATTGGCTTGCGTTCAAATATGTTAACGAATACAGCCGGCGAAGCAGTAATGGCTCATCGCTTTATTGAATATAAGCCATGGAAAGGATTTATCCCTGGTCGTGATAAAGGCGTTTTAATTTCAAAGAACCAGGAAAAAACCACTGGTTACTCAATTGATAAATTGCAGGATCGCGGAAGGTTTTTTGTAGATCCGGGAGAAGAAGTATATGTAGGACAAATTATTGGTGAAAATATTAAGCCCGGTGATTTGGTTGTGAATGCAACAGAGCCAAAAAAATTAACCAACCATCGTGCGAGTGGAAGTGACGATGCTTCACGCATTGCTCCTAAAACACAGATGAGCCTTGAAGAATGTATGGAATATATACAGCAGGATGAATGTATAGAAGTAACGCCTAAAATTATTCGTATGCGTAAGGTTATTCTCAATGAGGATGACCGGAAGAAAACCCAAAAATCTCAAACGGTTGAGCAGTTATAAAACATTTATTTGAAACGGACTTTTTTTGGGAACTAAATGTAATTTTAGCTCAAAACTGATTTCTACTTTGCATTTTCACAGTATCTTTGTAATCAGTATGAAGAAATTAATTATTGCATTATCAATCATCTTCGTTTCTTTTTTTGTTGCACAAGTTTGTTCGGCTCAGTGTTCAATCTGTGCTAAATCTGTAATGCAAATGGGTACTAAACCCGCTGAAGGGTTTAATTCCGGAATTCTTTACCTGATGATTATTCCTTATGCTGCAATTGGGGTTATCGGTTACAAATGGTGGAAAAGTAACCGGTAAGAATTTGCAATATTATTTATAATATTTTTCCGCAAAATTGTAAAGGTTAAAACCTGCTTCAGATATTTCTTTTGCTAACTCATTCTTTAGTTTTCCTCTGTCAATTTCTTTCATTTTTTTGTCTTGAATAATTGACCAGATTTTTTCTAATACAAGATCAAGTTTTTGCCCGGGAAGCTTTTCAAAATTCCAATTCAAAATTATTTTATGAAGTTCACTAATACCTTCTTTGTTAGTTGCAACTGTTTTTAAAATTGGTATTTCTTTTTCTGACCGGTGAAAAACCGGGGCCAGCATTTGTTTCAAATTATTATAATAATTAGCAGCATCAGGCCGGTCGTATTTGTTGATTATGAAAATGTCGGCTACTTCCATAAGTCCGGCTTTCATCGTTTGTATAATGTCTCCACCTTCCGGTGTGAGCAATACAATGGTAATATCCGCGAGTGCAGCAATGTCAACTTCGCTTTGCCCTACACCAACGGTTTCTATAATGATATAATCAAAGTTCGCTGCCTTCATCAATTCGGTAATCTCAATTATTTTAGGATGTAAACCACCCAACGAACCTTTGCTTGCAAGAGACCTTATAAATACATTTGGATTGTTGTACCATTCGCTCATTCTAATTCTATCGCCGAGTATTGCGCCCCGTGTGAAAGGAGATGACGGATCTACACAAATCACACCTACTCTTTTATTGTCTTTAATTATTTCATTAATTAATGCATCCGCTAAGGAGCTTTTTCCTGAGCCCGGCGCACCCGTTATTCCAATAATTTTTGTAGCAGCCGGCTTTAATTTTTTCAATAAATCCTCAAAACCATCTACCTCATTTTCAACCAATGAAATAGAACGCGAAAGCATTTTAAAATCTCCCAATTTTAATAACTCAATTTGGTCATCAATCCCCATCATTTTTTTATTTAGAATATTTTCTCACCTTTAATTACAATGTAAGATATTTAATGAATAACTATTTTTGTAGCAATCGCTGTTGATGATATTTATTTTCCTTTTCATGCCGTTCTTTCCAGATTAACAAATATGATTACCGATGCCAATCTTTACAGCAAAAAAAAATCAGTTATTGAAAATGCAAAATTTTCAATTCTAATACCAACGTGGAATAACCTTGAATACCTAAAACTCTGTATCAAAAGTATCCGAGAGAATTCTTCCTATAAACACCAGGTCATAATTCATATTAATGAAGGGAAAGACGGTACAAAAGAGTGGGTTGAAGAGCAGGGGGATATTGATTATAGTTTTAGCGAAAAAAATATTGGCGTTTGCTTCGCACTAAATAGCTGCAGGTCATTAGCATACACTGATTACATTTTATATTTAAATGATGATATGTATGTTTGCCCCGGTTGGGATGCGGTTATAAACGCCGAAATAGAATCTATCGGCCATTGTTATTTCTTTCTTTCGTCTACAGCAATTGAACCTCAAAAAAATAATAATTGCTCTATAATAAAAGATTTTGGCAGGGATATTAATTCTTTTGATGAAGAGAAATTATTGAAGGGTTTTAATGATCTTCCGATGCGGGACTGGGCCGGTGCTACATGGCCGCCAAACATTGTTCATAAAGATGTTTGGGATTTGGCGGGAGGCTATAGCACAGAGTTCACGCCCGGCATGTATTCTGATCCTGATTTTTCTATGAAGCTTTGGAAAATGGGCATCCGGTATTTTAAAGGGCTCGAAAAAAGCAGGGTATATCATTTCGGTTCGTTGTCAGTAAATCGCGTAAAGCAAAATAAAGGTTA
>JBDTKB010000139.1:0-3737 GCA_039935555.1 Ginsengibacter sp.
AACCGATCTGCTTAAATTTCTTGTTCCATTTGATAATAACATCAAGGATACCGTTTTATTTTTAAGAGATTTTGTTTGGGATCTCTATCCAAAAACTAACGAATTAATTTACGACAATTACAATGCGGTTGCTTTTGGATGGTCTCTAACAGATAGGCTGGGCCACACTTTTTGCTCTGTTGCAGTTTTCAGAACCAATAAGAATATTCATTTCGGATTTTATTGGGGGAATGAAATTGCAGACCCGAAAAAATTATTGATTGGTAACGGAAAACAATACCGGTATTTATTAGTGAAGAATAAAGAAACTTTTCCGGCAGGCTATATTAAAAAATTAGTCAGCAACGCATATACCAATTCATTGAAAAAGGTGAAAGGTATAAACCAAATTAAAGAAGGGCTCACTATTACAAAATCCGTTTCGCCAGCAAAAAGAAAGCTTATTAGGGCGGGAACTACATCAAAGGGAAAATAAATAAAGAATAATTGGTAATAATGACCAAAAATTGTTTCAATAAAATTCAGTCAATTATTGAATTGCATGAATTGGTTGCCAAACTAAAGCGAATTATTGTCGATATCTTACGCCAGATAATGAAAGAAAAACTGCCTTTGCATTGTAAAGAAAAAATATATTCTAATATCATCCGATATTGTAAATAAAGAAGAGATACAAAAAATACTTCTTTAAATTTTCTCATTTAAATATATCGTGAATTGTAAGCGTTTAACCATGGTAGTTATACTGCCTTAACTGAACCTGGATTATATGCATCAGCATACATTTAAAAATCACATAAAGTAAAATTGTTTTAGTTTTTATTAACTAAAAAATTAAGGTTTTGATCATTTTTAAAAGCCATAACGGTTTGTTAAGGGCAAATTTAATAAGTGTATTTTAGTTTATAAACTATTTATATTCAATAAGTTACGACGACTTATAATTTTTACATTTATCTGGAAATTAAATATGGCACGATTATGGAAATTAGAGGGGCAGAACCAAAAAATAAATTGATCATTCTGTAAATCAAATGTTTTTTGTTTTAAAAATTACAATCATTTCACAAAACAAAATCAATAACATGAGTACTACAAATTATCCAACGGCAACAACAGAAAATAACGAGCCAAGGAAAAATTTTAAGAATCTTATCATCGGAATTTTATCGGTGGCTTTGGTAGGTACAGGAGCATACTTAGTGGTAGATAAGAACAAAACAGGCGATACTATTCAGCATCAACAAACTGAAATTGCAACCGTTACCGACCAAAAGAGTGATGTTCAAAGAAGCTTTGATGCTTCATTGTCCCGCCTTGATTCAATGTCTACTGTAAATACAAGTTTACAAGGAAAGCTTACAGCAAGCAATAAAGAAATTGCAAATACAAAAACAGAAATTCGCAGAATTTTAAATAAGAAAAATGCAACTGCTGCAGAATTATCTAAAGCAAGAACTTTAATTGCAAGCCTTAATGATAAGATAACAAGTATGGAGCAGCAGGTTGCTCAGTTAACACAAGATAATCAAACTCTAACACAGGATAAAGTTGTTTTAACACAGGATAAAGAAAAGTTAACGCAAGACCTGACAACTACAACTTCTACAAAAGATAGCCTTGCAAAAAAAGTTGACGTGGCTTCAACATTAAACGCAAATAATATCGCGATAACACCAGTTGACGTAAAGCATAATGGTAAAGAAAAAGTTACTTCTACGGCAAAGCGTGTAAGCAAGCTTGTTATATCGTTTGATGTAAATAATCGTATCGCTCAACCAGGAACTACCGATGTATTTGTAGTTGTTACAGGGCCTGATGGCAAGCCAATCTCTGTTCAATCATTGAACTCTGGTACTTTCACAACTCGTGAAGATGGTGATAAAGCTTTTACAGCTAAACTACCTGTTACCATTGAAACGGCCAAAAAGAAGAATGTTCAATTTGCCTTTACTCCGGGTAGCAATTTTCAACAAGGAAATTATACCATCCAAATTTATCAAAATGGTTTTTTAATTGGCGAAGGAACACGTGCATTGAAAAAAGGTGGATTATTTAGTTAAACATAAACACAACAATTAGTACCTACATTTAATATCCAATAAAAAGAGCAACCTTAATTTAGGTTGCTCTTTTTATTTCTTTTTGCCAAGCCACAGAAGGGCATTAAGAAATAATTTATTCTGCATCTCATTATCGAATGTGTAAGAAAGCGTTTTGTTGGTTGAGTCATATTTATGCTCATAGTCTATATCGTTATGCCCCATATTAAAGTAAACCATTTTATAATTCGTGTTCGTCCACACAACCGGGTAATAACCAGTATGCCAGATTTCAGAAACTTTTGGTCCGGTGCCAAGTGGATAGCTTGAGGAATCAATAGACAGCAATATCTTAATCGAAGGATTTTTGCGCAAATCATTCTGCCACCGGTACCATTCATTTGGCGCTGATTTAAACGTTAATGGCAAGCCCATAGTAACCGGGTGCAAACTATCTTCCACTCTTAAAATTGCAGATACTGGCCGCCATGTGTTACTAACATATTGCCCGGAGCCCAAAAATTTTTCGTGATACCAATTCCAGTTTTGAGGAAAGTCTGAAGGCGTTAGTGCAAATGCAGAAAAATGAAATCCCAACCAACTGCCGCCGTGTTCCATATAATTTTCAAAAGCCAGTCTTTGAGGCAAAGAATCGGGCCGGGTATCTAAAAAAATTACAACCTGGTACCCGGAAAGAAATTTACTATTTAAGTTGTTCCAATCATTTGTCGAATCGTATTCAAAATTATGTAACGTAGCTATTTTTGAAAACCAGTTGTTTGCTTCGTGCACAAAACTTATGTGAGCCTGGTCATTTCTGGCTGTATAAAATGCGATTACTTTAAATGCCGGTGGAGTAACTTGCGCGGAGGTTATTGTAATATTATACGATGATAAGATCATCAATAAAAGAATTTTCTTAAAGTGCATTGTTTATTTATTTATGTAAAATATTTATTTCCCATTAAGTAAATTTATCCCCTTGGAAATTAAAATTATGATATTGCGGTTAATAGCTCAGAGTAATAAAAATGAGCACCGCAATCAAAGGCAATTTTTTATGGAACAAATTTCTTTTATAGCTTAATAATTGAATCAAATACATGACGCGCTTTTCTTCATTTATTATTTTACTATCGTTCTACTCATTTATATGCAATGCTCAAAAAAAAGCAGACCCGAGAAACTTCGCCGTAATAGCTTACTATGCCGGAAGAACGACGATGATTGACAGTTTTGAAGTAGAAAAGCTAACGCACCTCATCTTTAGTTTTTGTCATTTAAAAGGGGATACACTTTCGGTAAGCAACGCACGCGATAGCGCAACCATTTTAAGAATGGTACAATTAAAAAAAAGAAATCCAAACTTAAAAATAATTTTATCGCTTGGTGGATGGGGCGGCTGTAAAACCTGCTCTGCTATTTTTTCCACTAAAAAAGGAAGAAGGATTTTTGCAAAGTCTACAAAAGAATTGAACAATTATTTCGGCACGGATGGAATTGATCTTGATTGGGAATATCCTGTAATTGAAGGATTTCCAGGGCACGCTTTCAGTCCGCAAGACAAGCCAAATTTTACTGCATTAGTTAAACAACTCAGAAAAAAACTTGGCAAAAAGAATGAGATAACTTTTGCTGCAGGAGGATTTAATTCTTATATCGATTCTTCAATAGATTGGAAAAATGTGATGCCCT
>JBDTKB010000140.1:0-12793 GCA_039935555.1 Ginsengibacter sp.
GGCCTTTAAAAATAATACCGTAAAAATCGTATGTTTCTCTTTCCATCCAATTAGCAGCAGCATATAAGGCGGTGGCGCTAAATACTTCGGGTTTTGCGCTAGCAGTAAAAACTTTGAACCGGATCCTTATATTATCAACAAGATTATGTAGATGGTAAACGATCGCTAACTCTTCATCTTTCTTATCAGGATAATGCACAGCGCAAAGATCTGTAAGGAATCGAAACTGAAGCGTGGGGTCATCAAATAAGAACTGGAGCACTTTAAGGTTTAAATCTTTGTGAGAAGTGAACGTGAGCATTCCATAAGTTTCGCTCCAATCATAAATTTCTTCACCAAATTTTTCCGTTAGTTGCTGCCTGACTATTTCGTTCGATAATGCCATTTATTCTTTAAATTATTCCTTTTGATGTGAGAAAATATTTATGCCAATAAATATTTACATGCTATTGAATTCCGTAACTGTTCATCAAATCTTTGTATCGCTCAGAATTTCTGCGTCTCAAACTTTCTTTACCAACAAGATCCTGAACTTTCATAAATCCATCCAACACTGCTTCTGGCCTCGGAGGGCAGCCCGGAACATAAACGTCTACAGGAATTATTTGATCAATTCCCTGAAGCACTGCATAAGAATCAAATATTCCACCGCTGCTGGCACATGCGCCCATTGCTAAAACCCAGCGTGGTTCAGACATTTGGAGATAAACCTGCTTAACAATGGGAGCCATTTTTTTTGCAATAGTTCCCATCACCATCAATAAATCACATTGTCTTGGAGAAAAACTTACTCGTTCAGAACCGAACCTGGCAAGGTCATAATGAGAAGCCATTAAAGCCATAAATTCTATACCGCAACAACTCGTCGCAAAAGGCAAAGGCCAAATAGAATTTTTTCTGGCAAGGCCTACCACATCATTGAGTTTTGTTGCAAAAAATCCATCTCCCTGAAAACCTTCAGGGCCTTCTGCTAATGCTAACGGTGCTTCAACACGTTTATTTGTAAGATTATATTGAACAGGACGAGCCATTTTTTTAATTTTTGCTTTTTTTAAATTCACCTGGTCATCAAAAATGACCAATCATTTTCCTAAAATCCATGCTTATACTATTCTTCCCAATTTAAAGCGCCCTTTTTAATGATGTAAATAAAGCCGGCCAGGAAAAATCCGACGAACATTGCAATAGCCAGGAAACCATGCCACCCCAAATCACGGAAATTGACTGCATAAGGATAGAAAAAAATAACTTCCACATCAAATAAAACAAATAATATAGCTACTAAAAAGTATTTGATCGCCATTGGCTGGCGCGCATTTCCCTGCCCTGCAATTCCACTTTCAAAATTCTCCAGTTTTTCATCAGTTTTCCTCTTTGGACCAAGTACGTGAGTCAACAGCAATATTCCACCAACTAAAATTATTGCAAATATTAATTGTATGCCAATTGGAAGATAATCTATTGTGGAACCACCGTAGGGTGAAGCTTGTAAATAAAAAGATTGTATCAATATAGAGAATATAATATGCAAAAATACAACAGGCTAACCAATTTTCCATAACGTATAATGGCAATATTGGAAAGAGATAACTCAGTAAAAAGATAGATAAGCATAGTTGAAAATATGAATGAAAATTTCAAAAAAAGCCCCGCTAAATTAGCAGGGCTCAGTCATCATAATTTTATTTTATTTTTTTCCTGGTGAAGCGCCTCCTTTGGAAGGCTTGGCAGGCTGGGCTGTTAAAGCTTTATTGTTGGCAATGGCTTGTGCATCATTCGGGTCAAGAATGAGTATCTTTTTGTTCCATTCTATAGCGGCATCTTTATCATGCTTTACGTTATAAGAATAAGCAACCATATACCTGTAAGCGGTTATTTCATTCGCTCTTACTTTATCCTTATCAGCAGAGGTATCTGCAATGGCAATTACTTTTTCGTAATAAGGTTTTGCAAGTCCTAATGCGCCCGAGGTATCTATACCTTCACTGGCTCTCGATCTCATATACGCCCCGAAAATATCTTCAGGATATTTTTGCATATATAATCCAAAAACTGAATCGGAGCCTTTATAATCACCACCGCGATAATCGTTATAACCTGCATAGTACAAGTCAACCTTACCATAATCCGGCTTCAGGGTTAAAATCTTTGTATACCATTTTCCTGCAGCGGCAAATTTTTGAGCAGCAACAAGGCTTTCGGCTGTAGATTTTACATAATCAAGCTTATTCGCCGGAATAGTATCCAAGGCAATTGCCTTATCAACGTAACTTGACGCCAATGAATCGTTGCCGGGAAACTTTAAAAGAACCTTAGCATAAGTTGCATAGTCATTTGGTCCAATCTTTTCAGGGTTTACTTTTGCGAAAAACTCGTCGAAATATTTTTTTGCATTTAAGGAATCTCCCATCTTATCATATGAATAGGCTTTCAAACCATATAAATTCGGGAACGGTTTTTCACCGGCTGAAGTAATACATTCGTCAGATTTTGCGATAGCCTGTTGGTATAATTTTGAAACATATAAAAGCGAGGCTTCGGCATAACAATTTTTAGAATCAGGATCAGCAACTGCAATATATTTATTGAGGTAATCCCTTGCTTTATTTACATCTCTCTGGTAATAATAATTATATAACCAATAATATACCGGGGCAAAGTTGGCATCCGCAGCCATTGCCGCATCATAATATTTCATGTAAATCGGTTCCTGGCCATAGCCTTGTGTTTCGTAAATCCTGCCTATCATAAAGCTGGCCCTTGCGCTCTTAGGATTTAGCGATAATGCATTTTGATAAGCGATCGTCGCGTTAGCTCCGTCAATTTGCTTTCTGTATGCATCCCCAAGCTCTAATTCAATTTCCGTATTTTTTTTATCCTTGTCCGCGGCCTGGTTTAATTTGTCGATAGCATAAACCGGATCGCCATTTTTTGTATCAACGTTTGCAGTACCTACCGCAAGAAGAATTTCTGGTAGATCTTTTTTCTTGGTAAGATTTATTGCTGATTCAAACAGATTGCGTGCATCAGTTTTTTTACCTTCCATTAAATCGATTTCGCCCATTCCTGCCATTATCAATGGTTGGTTTGGATTTGCCTGCAAAGTTTTTTGGTACAATGCCTTTGCTGATGCTGTATCAGGATTTTCATCATTTTTAATATAAGTCTGCCCCAGCCAATACGCCGCTTCTATGTCATTCGGATTTGCAGTTACCAATTTGCTAAACACATTTTTGGCGCTAGTATATCTCTCATAGTCTAAAAACTTTTTTCCATCGTCAATACTTTGGGCAAAAATTACATTTCCGAGAAAAATAAAAGATAATAAGAGGCTAATTTGTTTCATTTTTTGCATTTTACTAGATTTTGATTAATAGACTATTTTAATTTCAATAAGTTGCAGTCCTTATGCTAAAATTCATTTTTGCAGGCCATAAATAAGCACGTTTGAATATTAATTGCCCTTTTTCATACTGAAGAAAATTGGCAAATCCCCCACCAAGCCCTGAGTAATTCTCTTTTAATATGTAATACAAACCGCGTACCAACGGGTAGCGTCCCGTTAAGATGTTGGCCACATAAGGTTTTACAAAAGATTTTTCCGGGCATGAACATTCGAGTGAAGCTACCCTTACCTTCTTGAGGAAAGTTAGTTGCGAAGTGTCTTCTTTATTTCCTATCCAGCTGACGCCCACAAATCCTAATACATTCTGGTGATTTGCAACATAATTTATTACACCTACACTATTATTTTCTGCAAATACCCTTTTAGGGTCAAATGGTTTTCCTTTAAGGATAGAATCTATGGCATAACGAATCGTACTCGTTTCTTTTAAACCATCAAATACCGCCAATTGTTTATCTCCCGTAGATCCATCCAATATTCCGCGGATCTTTTCCATTGAAAAAATTGAATCCTGATCTTTATCATTTACAATTACTGCTACGGCGTCATAAGCAATCTTAGTGAACGAAGGATAAAATGAAAAGCTATCCTTATAAAATTTTTCCTCATTATCGGTAAGCCCGCGGGTAACGATGATCATCCTTGTGCTATCTTTCAATAAATCTTTAAAACATTCAGCCTCGGGTTTATACTCAGGAATTATTTTGGCTTTAGGATATAATGCCTCAAATACCTGGATCTGAGAATCGATAACCGGCTTAAACGATTCATCAACGCTTATATGTATTGTTCCACTTGTAGGCGAGTCCAGGTCAGGGCGCTCATTGTTACCATTGCAGCCTGTAAAAATAAATACGACAAAAATGGCAAGGATTAAAAACCAGTTGCCGTTAAATCCTGACTTCGAATTCATATTAATTAGTGTAATCTTTTTTTATTCCCCTGTAAACACGCCAGCCACCATAAATAATAACTAAAACCGCAAATATTTTTCCTGCAATACTCTCCGTAAAATTATTGAAAAGATGAAATTGTTTTGCAAATATTATAATAACTCCAACTCCAAGATATATAAACCCCATGCCAAGATCCATAATACTTTTCATCAAAATATATCGCTTCGTTTTCGAATCGGGCGTATTTTCAAATTCTTCAAGACTCATATAATAAAATTAACTACGGTGCGCTGAAAGATAAAATAAAATAGAGAAAATGTGTTTAAATTAAATGCAAAGATTTTGATATAAATAAAAATGATAATCAAAATGGATTAGAAAACTTAACCGGGACGATGTAATAAACGGACACATTCTCTCCATTACTTTTACCAGGATTCCACAAGGGCATCTTCTTCAACACGCTTAAGACTTCTTCATCAAAAGCTGTTCCACCAGATTTTACAACATCAAACGCCTCTAATTTTCCATTATAGTTCACGACAAATTTTACTTTCACTAATATTTCTTCACCCGGTTCAACATCTTCGGGCGATTGAATATTTTTTTTCAGAAAAAGAAGTAAAGCTTTTATGCCGCCCGGATATTCCGGCATTATGTCGGCCTCTTCCAAAACAACCCTTTTTTTTGGCTTTACCTCAGGTATTGAATTAGAATTAGTTTCATTTATCCCTTTAAATGTTCCAGGATCATACTCGTCGCCGGGCTGCGGGAAATTACTCCCTGGCAATTCAACAGGATTTAAAGACTGAATAATTTCAGGCGCTGTTGCAGGCAATTTGTTAATATTAATAGAAGCTACAATTTTCGGAGGCATTTCAATTTCGGGAATTTTCTTATTCCGAGAAGGCAATTTATTAAAGATGTTTGCCGCGTTTTTAATCGGGTGAAATTCCGTTATTGTTTTATCGGGTACAAAAAAAATGCTTTTTTCCTTGCCTGAAACTTTTGTGGTATTTGTTGAAAAAAGCAAACATAGAATAATACAAATTCCCGTTGTTGAAATTAAGGCAGTATTCAGCCGACGATTATAGGACACGCGTAATTCGTATGCTCCATAGTTTTTATTGCGGTTTTCAAATATTATGTCTAATAAGCTGCTTTGTAAAATAGTTTCCTGGTTCATGATTTTATTTTTTAAAAAGACACGCCAAGCGCTTTTTAATGAGTAAAAATTGTTAATCAAAAACCGGCCGCTTTGGGTAGTAAGATGCATTTGTATTTTTCTTTCCATAAAAAATTTATTTCAAAATTTATTGCTTTTCAAATGGGCGGAAATAAAGTGACACGACTCATAACCTTAAGTAAAATTGAATACCATATTTTTGCGGCTTATCTAAAATATTACTGAGGTCAAAAATGAAACCATCATTACCACAGGGCACCAGGGACTTTAATGCTGAAACGATTCGCAGGCGCCAATTTATTCTTGAAAATATTAAAGATGTTTTTGAGCTTTATGGGTTTGAACCGTTAGAAACGCCTGCCATAGAAAATCTTGAAACGCTTACAGGAAAGTACGGCGATGAAGGCGATAAACTTATTTTTAAGATATTAAATAATGGACTTGATAATCCCGAAAAAAAAGAAGAAACTATAAAAAACTTTGGAAGAATACTAGAAGGAAAGAATGATAAAGGCATTACAGAAAGGGCGCTTCGTTATGATCTTACTATCCCATTCGCGAGATTTATTTCTATGAATTATGGCAAACTAACGATGCCGTATAAACGCTATCAAATGCAAAGCGTTTGGAGAGCAGACAGGCCTCAAAAAGGCAGGTACCGGGAATTTTTTCAATGTGATGCCGACATAGCAGGAACGAATTCTGTTATAAGTGATGCGGAACTGGCGCTGATCTACCAGCAGGTTTTTAAAAACTTAAACATCCCAACGGAATTAAAAATAAACAGCCGCAAAATACTTGCCGCGCTTGCTGAAAAATGCGGAGGCGCTGATAAAATGACGGCAATTACGGTTGCAATCGATAAGCTCGATAAAATTGGATTAGCGAAAGTAAAAGAGGAATTGGCAAATAATGGCCTTTCAGAAAAGGAAATTTCAACAGTCGAAAACTATTTACAAATTGATGGCAACAATGAAGAAAAACTTGAAAAAGCGTTCGTTCTTTTTGAAAGCATTGAAATTGGCAAAGCCGGAATAGATGAAATAAAAACAATCCTGGAATATATTGATTCTGCAAAAAGCGCTTCAGAAATAACCACTTTAAATATCGATTTTACTTTGGCAAGAGGCCTTAATTATTACACGGGAGTTATTTACGAAGTGAAAGCAAGAAATGTAGAAATGGGAAGCATAGGCGGAGGTGGGCGATATGATGACCTTACTGGTTTATTCGATTTACCAAATATTCCCGGAGTGGGAATTAGTTTTGGAGTAGACAGGATTTTCGACGTGATGAATGAATTACAAATATTCCCCGAAACGATTAATAAATCCACCCATATTTTATTCTTCAATCTTGGCGAAAATGAATCAAAATTTGCTTTCAAAGAAATGCAAATTCTAAGAAGCAAAGGGATAAGTTGCGAGCTCTTTTACGAACAGACAAAAATGGATAAGCAGTTTAAGTATGCGTCCAAAAAAGACATTCCATTTATTGTAATTATTGGCTCGAATGAACTTCAGCAAAAAACATGCGTTATAAAAGATTTGAAAAAAGGTGAACAACAAACCATCCCTGTACAAAACCTTTCTTCCTATTTTTAAAGAAGAAACGGGTTACTTTGCTTAATTTTTGCGATTAAAAATAGGTTATATTAGTTTTTGAATTGAGCTTTTTAAAATCTTTATTGAACCGCATATTTTATAAAATATAAACTCATTATCATGAAATCTTTTTCAAGGCTTTCTTTACTTTTTGTTGCAGTTGCGCTTTTAGTTTCATCATGTAGTAAGAAAAACAATGAGGGTAAAATGATCCCTAAAAATGCAATGGTCGTTTTTCATCTAAATACAAAATCTTTAAAAGAGAAACTCAGCTGGGACGATATAAAGCAGGCAGACTGGTATAAGCAAGCGTATGGAGATACTGCAACTTCAGAATGGATGAAGAAACTTATGGCCGACCCCGAAAACAGTGGAATAGATTTGAATGACGGCTTGGTGCTTTTTGCTCAAAAGACTTTAGATACTGAAGGAGAAATGGTTTTGGAGGGCTCTGTTAAAAATGAATCGGATTTTGCGCAATTCAATAAGAATCTTGATTCAACAGCTTCAATAAAAAAAGATGGCGTTTTGAATTTCATTTCAATAAAAGGCAAAGCCGTTGCCGCTTGGGACAACAAACATTTCACCTACGCATTTGATGCTAATGCCGCAAGATCAAAATTGAGTGAAATGGTGCCTGCTACCAATACCGGAAATATGCAACCGCTCGTAGATAGAAGCACTGCTTTGTCGGCATTTTGCAAGAGCCTTTTTTCTTTAAAGCCTGATAGCAGCCTCTCAGATAATTCTCGTTTTACAAATCTTCTTAAAGAAAATGGCGACATTCATGTTTGGGTGAATTCCGAGGAGATGACGAAGAGTTCATTGGCTATGGGGATGGTTGGTATGTTAAAACTTGATGTTTTTTTAAAAGATAATGTAAGTACTTACACTGTAAATTTCGATAATGGAAAGATCGATGTAAACCAGAAATTATATGCAGGAAAAGAGCTAAGTGATTTTCTAAAAAAATATAGCGGCGATAACATAAATACGGATTTGATTAAAAATATTCCTTCGCAAAATGTGCTGGGCCTTTTCGCCATGAATTTTAAACCTGAAGGCTTGAAGGAACTTATCAAGCTAACAGGTATGGATGGTTTTTTAAACATGTACACGGGTCAATTGGGTTTTAATCTTGATGATTTTGTTAAAGCAAATAAAGGTGAAATAATGCTGACGCTTACTGATCTCAGCATGAAAAATATTTCCTATAATGGTACTGAAAGCCCAAACAATTCTGATTCAACGACTGTGCAAAAACCAGATATGAACTTTTTATTTTCTGTTGCGATAGGCGATAAGCCAAGTTTTCAAAAGTTAGTAGATGCCGGTAAAAAAATGTCCGCACAATTGGGAAGCAATGATACTTCAATAGCCTACGGGCAAAACGAAAAATATTTTGTAGTCAGTAACCATCAACATTTTCTAAACGACTATCTCGCGGGTACTTCCAACAACAAATATGATTTTCTTGATAAAATAAACGGTCATTCTATTGCTTTTTTTGTTGACATTCATAAAATTCTCACAGCGGTTTCATCTACTAAAAAAATGGATGCCGACAACCAATTAATTATGGACGAGAGTTATAAACTGTGGAACAACGTTTTCGCAACCGGTGGAGAGTTTAAAGATGGCGCTCTGGTGGGAAATACTGAAATTAATTTGATTGATCAAAGCACCAACAGTCTGAAACAATTGAACCGATATTTCAACATCATTGCAAAAGTTGAAATGGCAAAAAAAGAACGGGAAAAGAATGATATGAGTAGAACAGATTCTTTAATGATACCGCCGCCCATTGATACGGTTGGCCATAAATAAATTATTTATGTTTTACGGTAAAAGAGTAAAAATATTATGCAGATAAAACTGCAGGAAATTCTACCCGATCATATTCCAAAAGAAAATATAGCCGCTTCAGAGATTTGGGCTAAAAATGTTACTATTACAAAGGGTGAGCATTTACATATCGTAGCTCCTTCAGGCAAAGGAAAAACTTCTTTAATTCATTTTATTTATGGATTAAGAAAGGATTACAAAGGTTCCATATTTTATGATGACACAAATATTAAAAGTCTTACTACCGAAGGATTTTCTTCGTTCAGGCAAAATAAAATCAGCATCATTTTCCAGGATTTAAGATTTTTTGAAGAGCAATCAGCAAGAGAAAATTTGGAAATTAAGCGCATGCTTGATCCTTTTTACCAGCCAGACATAATTGAGAAAATGGCTGAAAAGCTCGGTGTTGAGAAGAAGTTAAACCAACAAATAAAAACCTGTAGTTACGGCGAACAGCAACGCATTGCAATCATCCGTTCGTTAATGCAACCATTCGATTTTTTATTATTGGATGAGCCATATAGCCACCTGGATGAAGCAAACAGAAAAAAGGCAATGGACCTGATTTACGAAGAATGTGAAAAACGAAAAGCTGCAATGATTTTTGCAGACCTAAAGCCAATTGATTTTTTGAAAGGCGAAAAGGTGTTGATGCTCTGATTGAATCAGGTTGCAAATAAATTGTTCATTTTGATTTAATCAATCATTAGATTTTCTTTTAGGAATTAATAAAATACATGGCATTATCTTATAAAAATATTGAGCCTCTGATCATGTCGGGGAAAAATGTTTTTTCAAAATGGCTCGGCTATTTTGGATTATGGATTGGCGTGTTATTGTTGTTGGTTTCTATGCAAATGTTTATCAACATTCAGCATTTACTTAAAGAAAACAGCCCGCGAAAAAATGGTTATGATTTTATTTCCATTTCAAAGAACATTACCAATGACAATATGGGCAAGGATAATACATTTACCAGCGCCGATCTGCTCAATTTAAAATCGAAACCTGAAATTGAAAATGTTGCCCCACTTATTGCCAATCAATTTCTAGTGCGTGCCACTGCAGGAGATGTCATTCCTTTCAGCACTGATCTTTTCCTTGAAAGTATAAATAGTGATTTCATTGATTCGGTTCCGCAATCTTTTACCTGGCAGCCGGGCCAATTGGTTGTGCCCATTATTTTTTCGTCTGATTTTTTGGAAATGTATAATGTATTTGCGCCTGCGCAAGGCCTGCCGCAGCTTTCCCCAAAAACAATTTCTTCAGTCAATATCATTTTAGAATGTTCCGGGCCAAGGGGCAGGCAAAATTTTAAGGGAAATATTGTGGCCTTAACTGATCGGATCAATTCTATTCTTGTTCCTCAATCATTTATCAGTTGGGGCAATTTTTATTTTACGGGAGATACTACCGTTCATGCTTCGAGGGTTTATATTAAAACCAAAGATGCAAATGATCCCCGGCTTATATCATTTTTAGATCAACAAGATTATCATCTAAACAAAGACAAAATAAAATTTGGCCGCATTAAAAGTATTTTACAAAATATCGTTAGCGCATTAGGTGTTTTTGGTATCCTCGTGATCGTTTTAGCATTAATGTTATTTTCATTTTATTTGCAACTGATGATCGCTAAAAGTAAAGACAATCTTCGTCTATTACTTACGTTAGGTTACTCTCCGAGATGGCTTGCAAACAGTGTGGCGAAAACCTGGCTTCCTGTTTATTTAACTATTATAGCTGCAGCGTTGGTTGTTACCGAAATCCTTCACCTATCGTTCATCCGGCTTTCATTTGTTGATAAAACAGATACGTCTTATTTATTAGACTGGAGTGTTTGGCTAATTGCAGCAGTATTGCTGGCACTAACGTTATTTATTAACTCCCGTTTGGTCAAGAAAGAATTGAACAAAATTGTTTGATCAAAATGAGATTTTTATAAAACGTTTTCAAAAATAATCGAAACTCCTTGTCCCACGCCTACACACATGGTGGCCAGCCCAAATTTTGATCCACGCCTTTTCATTTCATACAATAAGGTTGTGGAAATTCGTGCGCCGCTGCATCCCAACGGATGGCCGATGGCAATAGATCCGCCGTTTACATTTACCTTTTGAAGATCGAGCCCAAGCTCATGTATGCAGGCAATGGATTGTGATGCAAAAGCTTCATTCAATTCTATTAAATCAATATCACTAACGGTGAGGCCTGCACGCTTTAAAGCTTTTTGGGTTGCGGGCACAGGGCCAATTCCCATAATTGCAGGATCAACGCCTGCAACCGCCATACTTTTAACAATGGCCATTGGTTTGAGATTATATTTTTTAACCATTGCATCATTAGCAAGAAATAACATGGCAGCACCGTCGTTTATTCCTGATGAATTTCCAGCCGTGACAGTGCCATCCTTTAGAAATGCCGGCCGGAGTTGAGAAAGTTTTTCAAGCGATGTTTTTCTTGGATGTTCATCTTTTTCGAAAATAATTTGTTCAGTTTTATTAGGAGTTATTTCAACCGGGACAATCTCGTCTTTCCATTTACCTGCAGCGAGAGCTGCAAAATATTTTAACTGGCTTTCCAAAGCAAATTCATCTTGCGCATGCCTGGATATTTTCCATTGTTTCGCTACGTTTTCGGCAGTTTCTCCCATTGAATACGGGTAATATTTATCAGTCAAATTTTTATTAGGAAAACGCCAGCCAATGGTAGAATCATATATTTCAGACTTTCTACTGAATGCAGCGTCAGCTTTAGTCATTACAAAAGGAGCTCTTGTCATACTTTCTACTCCGCCGGCAATAAAAAAGTTTCCGTCACCACACATAATTGCCCGGGATGCGTCCATAATTGCCTGCAGCCCGCTTGCACATAAGCGATTAACAGTATTACCAGGTACAGATACCGGAAGGCCTGCCAGCAAACCCGCCATACGCGCCACATTGCGGTTATCTTCACCCGCCTGGTTCGCATCTCCTGCAATCACATCCTCAATTTCACCCGGATCAATTTTGCCATTTCTTTTCATAAGAGCTTCTATAACATTGGCTAAAAGGTCATCGGGCCGGATAGTGCTCAACGAGCCACCATACCTTCCTACAGCGGTTCTTAATGCGTCAATTACATATACAGTTTCCATGTTAAAGTCTGATTTAAAAGTTATGCAAGGTAATTGTTTCCGGTTTTCAGTGTAAACTGCCTGCCATTAATAATCACATGAAAGCGAATTTTTTTCGTAATAAATTTATTGCTTGGCAATTTTTACGAATTAACCAATGGCACAAATTCTATCTTTGCAACATGAATTCTAAAAAAAATATCCGAACACTTTCTCTTGACGAACTAACGGAATATTTCAAAACCATTGGTGAAAAAAAATTCAGGACAAAACAAGTTTGGGAATGGCTTTGGCAAAAACACGCTACAAACTTTGATGATATGACCAACCTTAGTAAAGAACTCAGGCAAAGCCTGGAGGAAAATTTTTCATTGCCTGTAATAATAAATGATGCTACACAATTCAGCAATGATGGCACTATAAAAACAAGATTTAAAACTTTTGACGGTCACTTAGTTGAAGGCGTATTAATCCCGGTAGATAACCGGCAAACCGCTTGTGTGTCCTCACAGGTGGGTTGCAGCCTGAGTTGCAAATTTTGCGCAACAGGTTACATGGAGAAAAAAAGAAATCTTCATTTTGATGAAATATATGATGAAGTTGTTTTGCTCAATCAAATGGCAGAAAAAACTTATGGTAAAAAATTAAGCAATATTGTTTTCATGGGAATGGGTGAGCCTTTGCTCAATTATAAAAATGTTTTGAAAGCGATTGAAAGAATTACGGCCCAGGATGGCT
>JBDTKB010000141.1:0-2947 GCA_039935555.1 Ginsengibacter sp.
CAGATCATTCCAAACTCAAATGGAAAATCTACCTTATTATAATATTGAAGCGCCTCATTAAATGATGTAGCCGATAGCGCGGCCCATATACTTCTTTTTTTATTTTCATCCGGCAACTCTGCATAAATAACACCTAACTGGTGATGAATGTCGGCAAAAACTTCCGGCGCTTCTTCTTTTTTAAATACGTGCAACGCTTCATGATAAGCCTCCAATGCGCTTCGATAAAATTGCGGATTGCCGCTTTGAGCCCAGTCATAAAAAATTCTGCCACGCGTGAGTTGCGCCTGTGCAGTCATTTCTTCCTGGCCTTCATCTTTAAAATACGTTACTGCTTTATTTATGTATCCTAATGATTCAGAATAACTGTTGCTAAGGTTTGCTATTGTAGCTGCGTCCATCCATAAAAAAGCAGCTATCGTTTTATGGCCTTCTTTGTCAAAAAATTGAAGTGTTTCCCACAGACGATGCTTTAACTCTGCAACGATATCTTCATCATATGGAAATGTCAATTGTTTCATGGTTGCCTGGCACCAAACTCTTTCCAGTGAATATTTCGGATAGTCCTCTAATGTTTTAAAAGTTTGCTGATCCAACAGTTTAATTGCAGATTCACTTTCGCCGTTATCAATTAAAAAAGTTGCGTAATATTTTAAAGTGAACGCCTTATAAGAAGGCTCAAAAGCCAATTGAACCGCGTCAGAATAATGAGCCTCAATTGCTTCAGCATTTATCTCGTTGCTATAATGCCCATAATTTAAAGCGATAGCAACATTATGATTGAAGGCATAATTTTCAAAAGGATGAACAAATTTTGTTCTCCCCAGTATATTTTCGAGAGCGCTGTCGCCTTCTTCGCCTTTGATAATTGTTTGTATTAAATCAAAAATAAAAAGCATTGCGGGGTATCCTGTAAAATACTGCGGATACTTATCTTCATTACCTAACATGCCGAAAACCATTCCCAAAAAATAATTTTTATTAAAGGGAATTTCTGACGGAAATACAATGGCAGGGCGTTTATCAAGCCAATCCGGAATAATATGGATGCGGTTTTCATTTATGTACATCGCATTTGAAACAGCAGGCCTTGTAGCATTAGCGTGTTGAACTTCCACCAATTCATCCAATCTGTCCACGGACTCAACATATTCATGAATTGTAGGCGCATCTAAAGAATCCTGGTAAAAAACATATAATAATTTTTCAAGCATAACTATTTACAATTTTACTTTTAGAATGTGCAGCGCTTCTTCTAAATCAAACTCCAAATCGCGGTTATTTTCGTCGAGTTCATTATCTAATATTAATTCCTGTATCGATATTGATTTATCTCCCGCCGCGTTTTTCATTTTCATCATTTGCTGGTTTGCTTTATGAATGGTTCTAAACAATTCTTCACTTGCAGGTGCCACCATGAAGGATTTGTCTTTGGCATAAAATACAGAAAGCACAACCGTTTCGGTTCCAAAAATTTTTTCAACAATATTTTTTTTAATACAAATATGGCCTGCTTCAAGGTAAACATAACTGTTAGCCATAAACGCTTTTGCACCTGGTATCGTTTCCTTTGGAAGATACATTTTCCGGATTATAAATCTTTTAAAATGGTTTTAATTAAATCATCTCCGGCTAACTTTATTTTTTCACTCAATTCCATATTAATTTTTATTTCAGAAATAGCTACCAGGTATACCTGGATATTATTTTCCGGAAATTCATCAAGCATCATTTTCTTTGCGTAACTCAGCGCCTGGTCCCATTTCATTCCGTGCAAAAATACCATAGGATCTTCCTGGATTTGTGCATTTATTTCCGAGGCAGGCAGGCAAAATAAAGTACCATCCGGCTCGCCCGAATTTATTACGCCATCAATTATGATGATGCGATGATTTCCTTTTAATTTAAATAGCGTTTCAAAGGCAGAGGTGCCCATATCAAAAACACTGATATCTTCCCTGTTCTTCAACAGCTTTTGCAATTCATTTACCACATACACACCAATAGCGTCGTCGCTGCGAACTGGATTTCCAAAACCTAAAATTGCGGTTTTTAAAGCGGTGGCTGTTTCCATACTACAAGTTAATTATATTTTAATTGTATTGCTGAGGTATAAAAGTTAAGAATGATGATTGCTAAAGTGCAGAAATGAAAAACCCGTTAAACATGTTTAACGGGCTTAACAATCTATAATTGTTAATCATCTATTATAGCTTAAATCTTGCTAACTCTTTACCCGTTTTATTATCATGCGCATGAACAGTACAAACAAGGCAACTATCAAATGAGCGGGCCACTAAACCTACTTCTACGGGATCGTTCTCATCTTCAATTTCCAGGCCCATTAATGCAGCTTCAATGGCTCCCGGATTATTGTTAGTATCCTTTGGGCCAACATTCCAGGTTGTTGGAGCAACAATCTGGTAATTTTTAATAACGCCATCCTCAATATCTATCCAATGAGCAAGAGCGCCGCGCACCGCTTCTGTGGCGCCAAATCCCTGACCATCACGTTCAACAGGCTTTATATAAAACTCATCATCCAACCTTATCTGTCCCAGCCATTCATTTATATGACTATAATAGTTAGTCATTTCATGCATACGCGCAAGGCAGCGAACGAAAACACTAGGTCCCATTTTTTCCATGATATCAGCAAACAACGGATCCTTTATCTGGTGTGGTAAATTCGCCGGATTGGCATTCATAATTACTCTTGCCAGCGGACCAGCTTCTGCTGCCAAACCCATATAGCGTGGCGACTTTGCCCAACTATATTTTTCACTAAAGTCCGTCTTCTCTAAAATAGTTGACTTGGTTGGTATAGGGGCTGATTCACTAAATGGATGAGCAGGAGGAGTATCCTGGTACCAACTATGTTTAACGTGTTCTATTATTTGGTTTTGATCAAAAACATGATAATCTTTCCCATCATAAAATCCACTTG
>JBDTKB010000142.1:0-2779 GCA_039935555.1 Ginsengibacter sp.
CAACTAACAGGCCGCCATTGCTGCCACCACGAATAGCCAGCTTTGCAGGATTCGTATATTTTTTATCAATAAGAAATTGAGCCGCACCAATAAAATCATCAAACACATTTTGCTTATTCTGTAACATCCCCGCTTTGTGCCATGCTTCTCCATATTCATTTCCACCGCGAAGATTTACAATAACTGAAACACCGCCCTGTTCAAGAAAAAATGCATTGGAAATTGAAAAGCCCGGCGTCATCGGAATATTAAAACCGCCATAGCCATATAACAAAACCGGGTTATTGCCATTGAGTTGTAACCCTTTTTTATAAGTGATAAACATAGGAACTTTCGTTCCATCTTTGCTCGTAAAAAAAGATTGAAGCGTTTGGTAATTATCAGCATTTATTTTTGCTTCACTCTTTCTGAATAAATCCGTTTGGCCAGTTGCAATATTATAACGGAAGATGGTGGGCGGATAATCAAAAGAAGTATAACTGTAGAATAATTCCTTGTCATCAACATAGCCGTTAAAGCCGGCGGCAGACCCAATACCTGGCAAATTTATTTGCCTTTCAAGATTACCCTTATAGTTCGTTTGATAAACGCGGCTCGACGCATCCTGTAAATAAGTAAGAAATAATTTATGCCCGGCAGTTCCTACAGATTCCAATAATTCTCTCCTTTCCGGGATAATTGTTTTCCAGTTTTCTTTCGCAGGGTTTTTAGGATCTATCAATACCACTTTATAATTTGGCGCATCTGCGTTTGTACTTACCAATAAGTAATCACCATCGTTATCAATAAAATTTGCTTCAGTGTCAAAACCTTTAATTATCAATTTAAAATCATTATTAGCTGAAATATTTTTCATGTCCTTTACCCAAAGTTCTGCCCCGCTTGTTCCTTCTGTTTTAGATAAAATTAAAAAATGTTCATCTTCGCTAAGCCCCGCTCCCACTGTTCTTAAAGGATGTTCTTTATCCTCATAAATTAATAGGTCATAACTTTGCGGCGTACCCAGTTTATGATAATAAACTTTGTGAAATTGATTTTGAGTGGTAAGCTTATTTTGTTCATCGGGCACAGGGTACCTGCTATAATAAAATCCATCATCTCCTTTCCATGAAGTGCCACTAAACTTGATATAATTCACTTCGTCATTCAATAATTTCTTGTCGGCAACATTCATTACATGTGCCGTTTGCCAATCACTTCCAGCCTGTGCTTCCAGGTAAACTGCAAATTTTTTATTTTTGCTGAAAGCAGGAGTTCCGATTGCGGCGGTTCCATCTTTGCTCATGGTATTTGGGTCTATAAAAACTTCCGGCTTACCGGTTAAACCCTGTTGCCTGTAAAGTATACTTTGATTTTGAAGCCCATCATTCTTGTAAAAATAATACCACACTCCTTCTTTAAATGGTGAACTGTATTTCGGATAATTCCACATTTGTTCCAGTTTGCTTTTTACTTTATCGCGAAACGGAATTGAAGAAAGATAGGAATGGGTTACTTTGTTTTCCTCCTCCACCCACTCCTTCGTAGCAGCACTATTATCATCTTCCAACCAGCGATAAGGATCGGCTACTTTTGTACCAAAATAATCATCCGTTTGGTCAACTTTTTTTGTATCAGGGTATTTAATTTGCGGGTAGGCTATGGTGGATGTCATCATAAGGAAGAAAAAATATATAATATTTAATTTCATGAATATTTTTTTATGAAGGTAAAATAATCGGGCAATTATTTCCTTTATAAATACTAATCTGAAATGTGTATTTTTGGCACTTTTTCAAAGTAATCACCAAAACGAAAACGAATATTTACAAATGGCTGAGAAAAAAGTAACAAAAATAGGCGTGCTGACATCCGGTGGCGATTCTCCGGGTATGAATGCGGCCATCAGGGCTGTAGTGAGAACAGGGATTTATAATGGAGTAGAGGTTTATGGCATCATGCGTGGTTATTCCGGAATGATTGACGGCGATATTTTCAGGATGGAAAGTAAAAGCGTAGCCAACATTATACAACGTGGCGGAACAATTTTGAAAACGGCGAGATGTAAAGAGTTTTTTACCTATGAAGGACGCTCAAAAGCCTACGACAACTTAAAGGCATTTGGCATTGATGGCCTCGTAATTATTGGCGGCGATGGATCTTTTAGAGGTGCACAGATTTTTAGTAATGAATTCGACATACCCTGCATTGGCTTGCCAGGAACCATTGACAAGGATATTGCAGGAACAGATTTTACTATTGGCTTTGATACAGCCGTGAATACCGCGGTAGAAGCAATTGATAAAGTGAGAGATACCGCCGACGCACATGACCGGCTTTTTGTAATTGAAGTGATGGGGCGTGACTCAGGATTTATCGCGTTACACAGCGGCATTGCCACAGGAGCAGAAAATATTTTGATCCCGGAAAGAAGAACTGATATTGAAGATATTCTAACGGCACTGACAGAAAAACAAGGCAGAAAAAAATTAGTGAATATTATTGTTGTTGCTGAGGGCGAAGAATTTGGTGGAACGGAAATAGCTAAAATAATTTCCGAGCGCATGCCGGAACAGGAAGTAAGGCTAACAATTTTAGGCCACATTCAACGTGGAGGCGCGCCAACATGTTTTGACAGGCTTATCGCAAGCCGGATGGGATATTCTGCGGTGGAATGCCTGATAGAAGGGCGATTCAACGTGTTTGTAGGAATTGTAAACAACCGCATGCATTACATTCCTCTTGATGAAGCAGTAAAAAGAAAGCAAAAAATTAGCGAAGAATGGATGAAGATTGTACG
>JBDTKB010000143.1:0-14271 GCA_039935555.1 Ginsengibacter sp.
CCGATATCGGAAGATTTGGATTGCTCGCATAACAATTCTCCAAAGCCGTTTGAATGGCTTTTATGGTTTGGTCAATGTTTAAAACCATGCCATGTTGCACTCCATTACTGTTGGCACGTCCAAAGCCCAGAATTTCGAGTTTACCGAATTCATTTTTTCGGCCTGCAATGGCTGCAATTTTTGTAGTACCGATGTCGAGTCCTACGATGATGGGTTGTTCGCTGTTCATATTGTTTT
This sequence comes from Ginsengibacter sp., assembly GCA_039935555.1. Taxonomy (GTDB): domain Bacteria; phylum Bacteroidota; class Bacteroidia; order Chitinophagales; family Chitinophagaceae; genus Ginsengibacter. The sequence continues at coordinate 238 of JBDTKB010000143.1, forward strand.
GTTTTATTTGCCTTGAGCTTTACTTCTTCAAAGTGGAGAAGTAGATCTGTAAGGCTTTGTGGCGCTATATTGTTTAAGGTTATTATCTTCTATTTATTTTTTATTCACTTTTAATAATCTATTTTTTGAGGCATTAAAGCCTTTGGTTTTCCCCTGGCTTTAATATCCTCTTTTACCACAGGTGGTTTAATAACTTTAATTTTTGAAGGGACAGGATTTGGTTTTTCAGATGATGTTGGATGGATTTGCTGATCAATATTCTTCAATGGCGCGAGGTTTTCAATTACAGGTTTTTCAGGAGTATGGATAGGGATTACAGGAACACGATTACTATTACTTTTATCTGTTTTCATGTCTCCATCCGGGGCGTTATCAATTTCCCGGGAAACATTAGTATTTTTGTCATCATCAGTTTGCTCAAGCTGAATATGTGTTGAATCATTTGTTTGCCTTTGGGCTTCGGCGATCATGGTTTTCATGATTTGAATAGACCTGATTGAATCCATCTTTATTTCGTCCGCGCCTCTTCTAACTCCTACCACTTGCCCCTTGAATTGAACATCAATTGATGAATAGCGGCTCCAACCAATTTTAGAAAGGACCTGCCTGTAAAAACAAAGGAGGTTATTAAATTTATCATTATAATTTTCTGCATCACCAAAGTGAATAACCTGGTTGCCTAATTTTGGGATTATGTCAAAATTGCGATCAGGTGAAACATCCACCTGGTCAATTTGCGCCATCCAAAAAGGATTACTGCCGATATATTGGCCAAGCGTTCTTATATTTTTTAAAAGAACACTGTCTGGTTTTGATAAGACAATTACATCCGTTGGAAAATTGGTAAACACCGGAAGCCTTGCTGAAAACTTATCACTTAAGGGAAGCCGCGCAAGAGAACTATCAAGATAAAATGACAATCCTGATGTTGTAAAAATTCTGGCTATAGGTTCTCTTTCAGTAACTTTTACTACCAGCACATTATTATTATCAAAAAATAATTCTGCTTTTTTTATCCAATTATTTTTTTGTAATTGCATTTCCATTAATGCCATATCGATACCATGTAATGGTTTGTTTACAAGGCGGCCCTTATTTGTCTTTTCTAATATTGCCATCACATCTTTCTTATCAATGAAGAAATTATTTTGAACCCCGGTGATGGCTATTTCAATTCTCAAACATTTTTCATTATTTCTTTTTTCTATAGCAGCAACCAACAATACAACAGTTCCCGCGCCCAGTAGAATCCATACCATAGACACGAGAATTTTTTTAATAGTGTATTTGTTGTTTATTGTCATTTATATTATTGGATATAATTCATTAAAATTTCTTTTATCGGCTGAACGAGCTGGTCAATATCTCCGGCTCCTGCAGTTATGAATACATTACCTGCTTCTCTTTCGTCCGCATTCTTCAAATGGTCTGCCTGCAAGTATTTTAATAATTCTTCTTTGGTTACAATCCGGCTATTTTTATTTTTCATCTGATCAAGAATTAAATTGCTCATTACGCCTTCTATTGGTAATTCTCTTGCCGGATAAATTGGCAACAAAAAAATTTCATCGGCCTGGTCCAGGCTTTCTGCAAAATCTTTGGCAAAGTCTTTTGTTCTTGAAAATAGATGAGGTTGAAAAACAATGGAGCATCTGCGATTGTTGAATAATGTTTTAGCGCCGGCAATCAATGCATTTAATTCCTGTGGATGATGCGCATAATCATCAATATAAATTATTTTATTTTTCGAATCTTCATTTTTGGCGGGCTCAATTATATATTCAAATCTTCTCTTCACTCCTTTGAAGTCTGCTATGGCATTCTTTATTTTATCATCATCAATTTTAAGATGGTGCGCAATAACTATCGTAGCGATCGCATTTTCAACATTATGCATTCCGCCCATATTGAGTTGCACATCATTCAAAGACCACGCTTTTGTAGTGACGTCAAATTGATACCCACCTTTGTGCATCGTTATATTAACGGCATAAGCATCGGCACTATCATTTTGCAGACTATAACGTATATGATTAGCCGCAGAAAAATCCTTCCGTACGATGTTATAGTTAGTCAATAACAATCCGTTTGGCCTAAGCCTTTTTGAAAATTCAATAAAGCTGTCTTCCATTTTTTCCTTTGTGCCGTAGATATCCAGGTGATCTGCATCCATCGAAGAAATTAACGCAATATCGGGTGACAATTGTAAAAAACTACGATCGTATTCATCTGCTTCTGCAATAGAAACGTTATTATCGCTCTTCCAAAAATTGGTATTATAATTTACTGAAATACCACCAAGGAAAGCATTGCAGCCAAAACCGGAATGTCTCAAAACATGCGCTACCATTGTACTTATCGTAGTCTTTCCATGTGTACCGGCAATGCAGATATTAAAAGATGATTTGGTTATTTCTCCAAGAAGCGCGCTTCTCTTTATCACCTCGTAGTTATTATGCAGGTAATAATTAAGCTCTTTATGATCGGCCGGAACGGCCGGCGTGTAAACAATTAATTCAGCTCTTTTGTCCAACAAGTCAACATTATCTTCATAATGAATGTCAATTCCATCACTTTCCATTTGCCTCGTCAAAGGCGTAACCGTCTTATCAAAACCACTTACGGAAGCATTTTGGCCAAGGTAATATTTTGCCAGGGCGCTCATTCCGATGCCGCCAATTCCTATAAAATAAACACGCGATATGGTTGTATAATCTTTCATTCAAGAAATCCACTAAACGATAAATGAATTTGTGTTTTAATTCGTTTACAAATGTTTATGCTTTTATTGTATTTAATATTTCATTAGCTATGTTTTCATCAGCCTTTGAATTGCCCAATCTTGATATGTTTGTTTCCAGTTCTGCAATTTTATTATCGTCTTTTATCAAATCCAAAATAGTCGGTACCAGCTTCTCCTGCACATCTGAATCACGAACCATGAGTGCCGCATTTTTATTAACCAAAGCCATCGCATTTTCTGCCTGGTGGTCTTCAGCAGCAAAAGGATAAGGAACAAAAATTGCAGCCTTTCCTACCAGTGACAATTCCGCGATCGTCATAGCTCCCGATCTTGCCACCACCACATCGGCCGCTGCATAAGCATCTTCCATCCGGCTTATAAATGCATTCGTCCAAATATCATTTTGTTCCACTTCCGATTTCGCGGCCTGCTCTGCATATAATTTTCCCGTTTGCCAAATAAGCTGAAGCTTGTTCTTTTTAAAAGCGTCAATATTTTTATCAATAGTTTCGTTGATACTTTTTGCTCCAAGGCTTCCACCCATAACAAAAACTGTTTTCTTTTGTGGCTTCAGCCCAAAAAAATTAAGCGCCTGTTCTTTCGGAATTCTTTCCAAAAAAATATTTCGTACAGGGTTACCCGTTATGACAATCTTATCCTTTGGAAAATATTTCTCCATGCCTTCTGTTGCTACAAAAATTTTCGTTGCCCTTTTTGCAAGCATTATATTACTTCTTCCCGGTAGCGAATTGCTCTCGTGAATAAAAGTTGGCACCTTACGGCTTTGCGCCATCCTTAATACCGGAAAACTTGAATAACCTCCAACGCCTATTACCGCTGCTGGTTTAAATGCTTTCAATATTCCATTCACCTGCAAAAAACTTTGCGCCAGCTTAAATGGCAGAGAAATATTTTTTATCAAAGAACTTCTGTTATAGCCTGCGATTGTAAGGCCAATGATCTTATAACCTGCCTCTGGAATTTTTTCCATTTCCATTTTTCCTTTGGCGCCTACAAATAATATTTCTATATCCTCTCGCTGCTTTTTTAAAGCGGCCGCAATTGCCAATGCCGGAAAAATATGACCACCAGTGCCCCCTCCGGCAATTATTATCCGCATCTTTCCTTTTGACTCCGTACCAACTTCTTTAATATTTTTAATTATATTTTTTTCAATCATTATATAGCTATTCCTCTTTATCGTTTGTTGTTGCCGGCACTACTTCGCCTGGCACAACCAAATTTTCATTACCCTCCATTTGTTCTACGTTCCTGGCAACGCTTAATATAATGCCAATTGCAAAACAAGTAAACCACAAACTACTTCCACCCATACTTACAAGCGGCAACGTTACGCCGGTGGTTGGAAACAAGTTTACATTCACAGCCATATTCACCATTGCCTGTATTACCAGTGTAAAACTTAATGCCACAGCCAGAAAGGCTCCAAATGCATAAGGGCATCTTTGAAAAATCCTTATACTTCTGAACAAAAAAAGCAGGTATATTAATATAATAAGTGCTCCCCCAAGGAGGCCGTATTCCTCAATAATAATTGCGTAAATAAAATCACTGTAAGGATGCGGTAAAAAGTTGCGCTGCTCACTTTTGCCGGGACCCTTTCCCAGCCAGCCACCATTTGCTATTGCAATTTTTGCCTGCTGAATTTGATAAGAAGCATCCGACTTGTCAGCGTACATAAAATCCTGTACTCTTTTTACCCAGGTTGACATTCGTCCAAAAGTTAATACGGCTGGCAGATCTTTTGAAGTGTGATCTTCTTTATTATAATAATGTGTTGCAACAAGAATTAAAATTAAAATTGGGATCAATGCCGAAACCACCACAAGCAAAATATGACGCAGTCTTACCCTGCCAATAAACATCAACATCATTGCGGTGCCTCCAATAAGTAAAGCGGTTGATAGGTTTGCCGGAGCAATCAAGGCACAAATAATTATAACGGGTATGATTAGGGGCAGAAACCCCTTTTTAAAATCCTTAATATCATTTTGCCTGCGGCTTAGTTGCCTGCTGATATACATAAAAAGTGCAAGCTTTGCCAGGTCAGAGGTTTGAAAGGTCATATTAATAACCGGCAATTTAATCCAGCGATTAGCCTCGTTGATACTGCTTCCAAATTTTAAAGTATAAAAAAGCAAAGGGATTGATATTAAAAATAAGATGGTTGCAACCCGTGAGTATATTGTATAATTAACGCGGTGTGCAAAATAAATGATGAGCACTCCCAATGCAATAAATCCTATTTGCTTAAATAAATAACTCTCTGTGCTTTTATTCATCTTATATGCCAGCGAGCCAATGCTGCTATACACTACCAATATACTCACCATCGTAAGCATGATCACTATGGCCCATATTACTTTATCGCCCTTTGTACGATTGAGAATATTGCCGGTAACCTCGTGCGCGGAGGAGGCAAATGAACTGGTTAATATTTGTTTTGAATTATTCAATGATCGTAATTCAATTTAATTTTTTATAAATCTTTTACTGCCGCTTTGAATTGTTTTCCGCGGTCTTCGTAATTTTTAAAAAGGTCGAAGCTTGCACAAGCAGGCGATAACAAAACCACATCGCCTTTTTCAGCAAAATGAAAAGCAGCTTGTACAGCATCTTTTGCATTTTCGGTATTAACCATCAATGCTACTTCGTTACCAAACGCTTCATGAATTTTCCTGTTATCGAGGCCCATACAAACAATAGCTTTTACTTTTTCTTTCACAAGCTCTTTTATGAAGGAATAATCATTTCCTTTATCAACCCCACCTAAAATAAGTATGGTTGGCTTGGTCATACTTTCCAGCGCATACCATGTACTATTTGTGTTAGTAGCTTTACTGTCGTTTATAAACTCCACGCCGCGAACGGTTGACACCGTTTCCATCCGGTGCTCAAGACTCTGAAAAGTTTGTACCGCATCTCTTATTTTTTCTTTTCTTATATCCATCACTACCGCTGAAAGGCCTGCTGCCATTGTATTGTATTGGTTATGTTTTCCTTTAACGGCAAAGTCTTCAACGCTCATGTTCATTTCTTCTTTTTGCCACTTTATATGCATTTCTGCATTGGTTATGTAGGCACCCTGTGGTAGTTCTTTTCTCATGCTGATTGGTAGTGGGTTAGACCTGTTTAAAAATTTATTTAAATATTTAATTGTTATTTCGTCATCTGTATTATAAATAAAAACGTCATTTTCAGTTTGATTTTTTATTATGCTGAATTTGCTTTTTATATAATTTTCAAAATTGTATTCGTACCTGTCTAAATGATCTTCGGTTATGTTCGTTAAAATTGCTATGTCTGGTCTAAAAGTTTTTATATCATCCAATTGAAAAGAACTTATCTCAGTTACATATACTTTCTTTTTATCGGTAGCCACTTGCCTTGCAAACGAATAACCGATGTTTCCCACCATTGCGCAGTCTAATTCTGCTACCTGGCAAATATGAAACACCATCGCTGTTGTTGTCGTTTTTCCATTGCTCCCTGTTATTGCTATTACTTTACTATCTCCTTTATACCTGAAAGCAAATTCTATCTCACTTATTATTTCAATTTGCCTTTTTCTCAATTTCATCACCAATTCATTCTTCTCTGGTATGCCCGGGCTCTTCATTATCAGCGCTGCATTAAATATTTTTTCTTCTGAATGCATGCCTTCCTCAAAATCAATTCCTGCTGACTTCAATTCATTTTTGAAAGATGCTTTTATCAATGATGCATCACTTACAAAAACGTCGTACCCTTGCTGTTGTGCCAACAAAGCTGCGCCTACGCCGCTTTCGCCGGCACCGAGTATTACTATTCTTTTTTTCATTCCGTTTTTAATTGATGAACAATTAAAAAATTTGGTTTTTCAACGGCATGAATCTAACAGGTCAGAAAAGCTGGTATCATAGGAATTGGCCGTGTTTAAATTCTTTAAAAAATAATTTTCATAGAGACGAAATAACCAGTCGAAATAGTGCTCATATCAATATTATCTTAATTTTAATGTTACCACTGCAAACACCACCGACAAAATGGTTACCACCCAAAAGCGAACTGCAATTTTGCTCTCATGGTATCCCAATTTTTGATAATGATGATGCAACGGACTCATTAAAAAAACTCTTTTACCTTCTCCATATTTCTTTTTAGTGTATTTAAAATAACTTACCTGTATCATCACACTTAACAGCTCAACTAAAAACACAAAACAAAATATCGGGATCAACAATTCTTTTCTAACGATAATTGCCAGCGAAGCAATAATGCCACCTAATGCAAGGCTACCAGTATCGCCCATAAAAACCTGGGCCGGATAGGCGTTGTACCAAAGAAAACCTACACATGCTCCTACGAATGCAGCAATAAAAATTGACAGTTCACTTAAATTGGGTATGTACATAATGTTCAGGTATTCTGCAATACGCACATCGCCACTTACAAATACAAAGACGCCCAACCCCAAACCCATAATTGCGCTTACTCCTGTTGCTAACCCATCAAGCCCGTCGATAATATTAGCGCCGTTAGACACAGCAGTTACAATAAAAATTACAATAAGAATGTACAGGATATAAGTATAATTTTCCCAGCTTTCAGGTAACAATTTTGCATAATTGAATTCATGTGTTTTTACAAACGGTATCGTTGTAATCGGAGTTTTAACTGTTACAAAACGATGAATTTTTCCATCAATAATTAACGTGTCTTCAACACCTAGCTTATGCTCCCCACGCTGAAGGGTTCCTGCTGTTCCGTTGCTGGTTATTACTTCCCGCTTTACTACTACGTTTTGATTAAAATATAAAGTAGAGCCGATAATGATTCCCAACATGACCTGGCCGAATATTTTAAATCTTCCTGCAAGTCCATCAGCATCCCTCTTTTTATAGGCCTCGCCTTTGTCTTTCGCATTACGCCTTGCTTTTATTTTTAAGTAATCATCAATAAACCCAATAATGCCGAGCCAAACGGTGCATAATATCATTAGCCTCACATATACTTTATCAAGATTTGCCAATAATAAAGTAGGAATTAATATTCCCGCCAGGATGATTAAACCACCCATTGTTGGCGTGCCTGTTTTCATTTTTTCGCCTGCCAAGCCCAACTCGCGGATAGATTCACCCAACTGCTTTTTCTTTAAAATTTTGATGAGGCGTTTTCCATAAACCGTAGTGATCAACAAGGACAAGAGCACCGCTGCCAAAACCCTGAAAGTTATAAAATGCAACAGTCCGCTACCCGGAAATTTTATTCCGTTTTTAGCAAACCATTCAAATAATTGATAAAGCATTTACTTTAAAATATTTTTTTTAAACCTTTCATTTTCCTAGTAATTCAAACATTTCCTTTAAGACCTTCTTGTCATCAAAATCATGTTTTATTCCATTTATTTCCTGGTATTTTTCATGGCCTTTTCCAGCTACTAAAACAATATCTTGTTGCTGCGCAAGGCTAACTGCCGTTTTGATAGCTTCCCTTCTATCGGTAATTGATATAAACTTTTTTCTGGCGATAATAGGCACACCTTTCTCCATCTCTCTTATTATTTCCGCCGGATCTTCGTTTCTTGGATTATCGGAAGTGAAAATTATTTTATCACTGTATTCACTCGCAACTTCCGCCATAACTGGACGCTTTGTTTTATCACGATTACCGCCGCATCCTACAACTGTGATTATTTTTTCTTCACCACTTCGTAGATTTTTAATGGTTGCCAACACATTTAAAAGTGCATCAGGCGTATGAGCGTAGTCTATTATTCCTATAACTTTCTCCTGCTCTGAAATCATATAATCAAACCTCCCTTCAGCACCGGTAAGGATACTGAGCACCTGCAACACAATTTGTTTATCTTCTCCCATGCATACGGCCGCACCATAAACTGCCAAAAGATTATAGGCATTGAAAGTGCCTATCAGCCTGCAATGCACTTCCACATCATTAATCATTAATACCAGTCCGGCTAAAGAATTTTCAATTATTTTCCCTTTGAAATCCGCCATCGTTTTCAAACTGTATAAATATTTCTTCGCCTTTGTATTTTGTAACATTACCGCGCCGCGCTTGTCGTCAGCGTTACTTAGCCCAAATGATTTGGATGATAACGAATCAAAAAATAATTTTTTTACTCTTATATATTCATCAAAAGTTTTGTGATAATCTAAATGATCATGGGTGATATTGCTGAAAATTCCACCAGAAAATAATAAGCCTGCAATCCTGTTTTGGTGGATTGCGTGCGAACTTACTTCCATAAAAATATGAGTGCATCCATTGGCCACCATTTCTGCAATTAGTTTGTTGAGGCTTATTGCATCAGGTGTAGTATGTGTCGCCGCTAATATTTTTTCGCCCACCTGGTTTTGCACGGTGCTGAGTAAGCCACATTTATAACCAAGGGTTGAGAACAATTTAAATAATAAAGTAGCAATGGTTGTTTTTCCGTTAGTACCTGTTACACCTACCAGCTTAATTTTTTCTGAAAGCTGGCCATAAAAATTGTGCGCCATTACCCCCGCCGCTATAGCACTATTTTCAACAACGGTATATTGAATTTTATCGTTTAGGCTGGCAGGCAAAATTTCACATATTATTGCCAGGGCTCCCTGTTCTATCGCAGTATCTATAAAAGAATGTCCATCTGTAAGCGTTCCTTTTACAGCGATAAAACAACTGCCTGGCTTCACTTTGCGTGAATCAGTTTCCAAATCATTAACCTCAGTAACAGGCACACCTACAACAGAAATGATATTTACTTTGTATAATATTTGCTGCAATAATGCCATTAATTCAATTGAAGATTTATTGATTGTCCTTTATGAAAATCTGTGTTTTGTGCTATTGATTGATAAGTAACTTTTCCTTTGCCTTTCGCTTCCACTTTTAAGCCCATGTTTTCCAACAGGTACAAGGCGTCTTTTAAACCAAGTCCCGTAACATCCGGAACCTTATTAACCGGATCGCCAATATTATATGCGGTATTTAAATTTGCCTGGTTGTTTAAAAGAGTTGTTGATCTCCAGAGGCCGGCAGTTGCAGAATCAGTTGACGGATAACTAAACATATTCAGGATTTTGTCAAGGTCGGTCTTTAAACCATAAAACCTGGAGACGCCACTGTCAACTCCATTATGTATATTATCTAATGATTCGCTGCCAATTTTTTCAGCATAAATTTTATCTGCCACTTCTTTAAACACCGGCCCTGAGACCACACCACCGTAAGCCAGCTTGGATTCACTTCCGTTTTGTATTACCACTGCTATAGTATATTGAGGATCCTGTGCAGGAAAATATCCCATAAATGCAGACTGGTATATTTTTGCGCCTTTATTGTAACCCCGGTTGTCCATTGCCGTTACTGCCGTGCCGGTTTTACCCGCAAAGCGATAAACATTACTCTCAAGTGCATGCCCGGTGCCATGTTCACTCTCTACCACTGCTAAAAGACAGTCTTTCAATTTGCCTAATGTTTCATCGCTACAAATTTTTTCCACAAGTACTTTCGGTTTAAACGAATTAATTTCTACCCCCATTTCATTGATAGAATTTACCAGGTAAGGCTGCATCATTTTACCGTTATTGGCTACTGCGTTATAAAGCATCAACAATTGTAATGGCGTCACCAGTTCTTCATAACCGTGGGCCATAAATGGAATTGTTGTTTTTGTCCAATACTTGCTTGTGGGCTTTTTTATATAAGGTTTAGCTGCTCCTACGATGTCAATACCTGTTGGTATGTCAAGGCGAAGCTGGTGAAGATGATTATAAAATTTTGTAGGTTGATTGTGATAATATTCATCAGCCATTTTTGCAAAGGCAACATTTGACGAACGGGCAAATGCATCCTTAACAGTTAACAGGCCCACACCTAAATGTGAATCTTTTATTCTGAGTCCGTAGAACGACTTAGTTCCACCTTCACAATCCACCATGCTGCTTGTATCAACATACTTGTCTTCCAGCAGCGATATAAGTGTTGCAAGTTTAAAAACTGAACCAGGCTCGGTCCTTCTTCCCAATCCATAATTATAATCTTCGATGTAATCGCCATCGGGCCTCCTTCCAAGGTTAGCTATTGCCTTTATTTTGCCAGTTTTTGTTTCCATTACTATACATGTTCCATGCAACGAATTATTTGCAACCATCATTTTCATGAGCGCATTTTCCGCTACGTCCTGCATGTAGGTATCAATGGTGGTGATGATATCTTTACCATTTTCAGGTTCTATTTCTGCGCCGTCAACCGGAACATAAGCACCGGCCATATAGCGCATGAGCCTGCTACCGGTTTGTCCTTTCAACACACTATCATATGATCGTTCAAGTCCAACATTTTTGCTCGTATCACCACGTGAAAGTCCAATAGTTCTGTTTCCCAATAACACATATGGGTTTACCCGGTTGTCTCTTACGTCAATAATAAATCCGCTTTTATTGCGGCCCTGCTTTACCAATGGAAAATTTCTTAATGCAATATATTCTTCAAATGAAATTTTCTTTTTTAATGCATAATACCTATCCTGGTTTTTGAAGGCCGTTACCAAAAGCTTTCTATAACCAGCAACGGATGCATCTTTAAATAAGCCCGCTAAAGAGAGGCTTAAAGAATCAAGGTTAGCATAAAATCTTTTGCCATTTTTTTCCGTTAGACCGTCAGCTCCAAAATCAACATATACATCAAAAACAGGAATTGAAGTACTAAGCATGTTTCCATCTTCACTATAAATAGTTCCTCTTTCTGCATTTACATCCATGTATTTTAGATGTTGGGTATTGCTCATTTTTTTCCAATAAGTTCCCTGCACCCTTTGAATGTATATTGCCCGCCCCAGTACAATTGCGCCGAGCATAATAATGCCGAGAAAGCAAAGGTAGACGCGCCACAATATGTCTTTTTTTACATCCAATTATTAACTTTTAAATCTAATTTTTAATTGTACTGTCCGTTAGCCTTACTGGTGGCACTACCAATTCCTTCAAACCCAACGGGGCAACTGCCCTTGCCAATTCACTCTCTTTACTCCTGAAAATCACATCGCGTTTTACTGTTTTAAATTCATACTCCATTTCTTTCAAATGCTTTGCGGTAAAATTTATTTCACGCATTGTTTTATCAGCATAGTGACCGTTGGCTATATAGATAATGGCCAGTGCAGATGCAAAAAGATAAAATGGAATGTTTTTAACAAGCCATCGGTTATACAACAAACTCTTTCGTCTTTTTTTTTGAAAAAACTTTTTTTTGTTTTTGGTATGTATCGGTTGCTCTTCTGGCATTCTAAATATTCTTATCCTAAATTTTAACCTCTAAATTATTTTCTGAAACTTTCTTTTTTTCGGCAATTCGTAATTTTGAACTTCTTGATCGTGGATTTCTTTTAAGCTCTTCAGGTGTTGGAACGATCGGCTTTTTGGTAATTATTTCTAATTCCTTTTTTTGAATCGTCCCATACAAATCATTTTCCTGCTCCTCTTTAAAATTTTCAGTCTTAAAAAAATTCTTAACGATTCTGTCTTCTAAAGAATGAAAGGTGATAATTGCTATTCTGCCACCTTCATCCAAAACGGCAGGTATTTGTTCCAGCATCTCTTTCAAAGAACCAAATTCATCATTCACTTCAATTCTTAAAGCCTGGAACACTTTGGCAAAATATTTTTCAGGGCTGCCTTTTACCAAGGGGTACAAGGCATTTTTAAATTCGTTGATGGTACCAATTGGTTGTGATTTTCTAATCTGCACTATCAATTTCGCCAACGTTTTCGAATTGGTAACCTCTCCGTATTGCTCAAAAATCTTATGCAATTTTTCTTCTGAATAAGTACTGATGACAGCCGCAGCATCAAGCTTTTCGCCCTGGTTCATTCGCATATCCATCGGTGCATTAAAGCGTGTTGAAAAGCCTCTTTCAGCAACATCAAATTGATGACTTGAAACGCCCAGGTCCGCCAGGATCCCATTTACTTTTAAAATTTTATGAAACCGGAGAAAGCGCTGAAGATGCCGGAAATTATGCGGTATAAAAATCAAACGTTTATCCTTAGGTAAGTTCTTAATAGCATCCGCGTCCTGGTCAAAAGCGATTAATTTTCCCTTTTCATTTAACTGCTTAAGAATGGCACTGCTATGGCCGCCTCCGCCAAAAGTGCAATCGACGTATACGCCGGATGGATTAATTTTTAATCCATCTATCACTTCCTGCATCATAACCGGCACATGATATATGCCTTCGTTCATAGCTATGATTTTGTCATTTTATCGCCAGCCATTACCTCTTTTGCCAAATCACTAAATGCTTCCGGTGAAAAAGTTTCAAAGAACTGTTTGTATTTTATTTTATCCCAAATCTCAATTTTATCAATAGCTGAAACCAGGACGATATCCCTTTCAAGCCCTGCATATTCCATCAGGTTTTTTGGCAACAAAAGCCTGCCCGCACTATCTAAATCAACTTGTGTTGCCCCGTTTAAAAAATAACGTTTGAATTGCCGAACTTTCGGGTCAAAATCATTTAAATTGCTCAGGTCAGAAAATATAGGTTTCCAGCTTTTGGATGTGTATAAACTAAGGCATTTCTCAAATCCCCGGTTTAAAACGAAAGGTTCTGCTCCGCTTTCAGGCAATTGCTTCTTAAATCCTGCAGGTAGCAAAAAGCGTCCCTTTGCATCTAATGTAGCCTCGTATTCACCTATAAAGCCTGTCATTATGAAGGAATTAAATATGCTTAAATAGAAATTTACACAAAATAACACTTTTTCCCACTTAGACAACTATTTTAAGGAAATCTTTTTTATGCACGTATCTCTATGCTCGTCTCAGTTTGGGTTTTAATGAACTTAGTGCAAATTATGATGTGCAAAACGTGTTAACAGGGCGTGCGAAAGTTATTAGTAAATATTTGAAGGAGAATATCGTTCGGAAGAATTATGCCGGAGTAAATAATTAAATGCTTAATTCATTTTATAAAACTGAATTAAGATTTTGGTTCCGAATAAAAAATTATTGGTAAAAAACTGCCTTTCATTTTCAGGACAGTTGCGGCTTCAAAACTGAAAAATCTATTGTAAAGCAGCTTCCTTTTCCGGGCGTACTGTCTGCTTTTATTTTCCCTTTATGGGCGTCTACAATTGTTTTTACATAGCTAAGGCCGAGGCCGAAACCTTTTACGTTATGAATGTTGCCGGTATGAGCACGATAAAACTTTTCGAAAATACGGTGAAGCGTTTCTTTATTCATTCCAATTCCGTTGTCTTCAATTTTTATACGCAAATGGG
>JBDTKB010000144.1:0-9524 GCA_039935555.1 Ginsengibacter sp.
TACCCCATCAGGTATATAATTACAATATGAATTATAAGAAATAAAAATCCGTGTTTTCCTTCGTTACTGTAAAGCCACATCAGTATTAAATCAAAAATTGTAAAGTCCATTCAGTAGTATCATCCAACACTGTAAAGTTTTTCAGTACAATGTAGTTCGTGCCTACCGAAACAAAACGAAATGGTTCGTGAGTCACATCAAAGGGAATTTTTTATCAAACGTTCTTCTTTTATACTCAAATTCTTGCCTCATCTGTGGCGGAAATTTCTATTTTCATTAAACCCTTCCAGGCTCTTCTTATAGCCAACCATACCTGATAGCTTTCCAACGAGTTCAATTGTATTACTCAGGCTATTTTCCGCAACATATTTTTACGATGCGTGTCAACAGTTTGCTTGCTCATGTGTAAAATTGTGCTGATCAGAATCGGGGGAATAAAATTGCACTGATTTTGAAGCTGTTGTCGTGCATTTAACGGTTAATTTATAAAACGAATGGCTTCAGCGGGAGCCAGAACATCACAATAAAGGATTTCAAATAATAAAGTTTGAAATCCTTTTTTATTCCAGAGAATTCCAAACAGTTTCATGCGAGTGAGTGAACCAATTTTAAATAAAAAAACCGTTAACTATTGATAAACAATAAATTAACGGTTTAATTAAGCTGTAGGGGGAGGGATCGAACCTCCACGAGGCAGTTAGCTATTGTACAAAGTTCAGTGGTCGACCCTGGTCGCTGCTCCATTGCTGCAACAGCGGCTCTATGCTACGTTTATCCTGTTATCCTCACCCCCGAGACAAGAGGGCATGTCTGCCAAAAATTTCATCACCCCACAATTTTAAAGAGCTATTTATAGTGCAAATCTAACACAATGATCCTAAATAAAATAAATTTTCAATTAAAATATATAATAAATAGAAATCGTTCAATAAAATGCATATATTTATAAAATAAATTTAAAAATGTATGGCCTCCAAGTTAAACCTCGACAAATTAGATCTTCAGATCATCCAGGAGATGTTGGAAAATGCTGAAACACCCTACGCGGAACTTGGCAAAAAGTTGTTCGTAAGCGGAGGCACTATTCACGTTCGCATAAAAAAACTTGAGGAATTTGGCATCGTAAAAGGTAAAAGGCTTAGTGTAAATTTAAAACAATTAGGGTATGATATCACGGCTTTTGTAGGTATTTTTCTTGAAAAAAGCTCACTTTATGATACAGTTGCAAAAGAACTTGAAAAAATTCCAGAAATAGTTCGCCTTAATTATACCACCGGAAACTATAGCATGTACATTGAAATTGTTTGTAAG
Organism: Ginsengibacter sp.; assembly: GCA_039935555.1. GTDB lineage: Bacteria > Bacteroidota > Bacteroidia > Chitinophagales > Chitinophagaceae > Ginsengibacter. Next base: position 1,312 of record JBDTKB010000144.1, read on the forward strand.
GACATTAATCAACTTAGGCATGTACTCCACGATGAATTGCAAAAAATAAAAGGAATAGAGCGAACAGAAACGCTTATCTCACTTGAAGAAAGTTTTAACCGATGCGTTCAGGTTGCCAAAGACGTAATTTAAGGCGGTCTTTTAATGTCATAAATCGATTGTTTATCCTCTTACGTCAAGCGCATCTCTCAATCCATTTCCCAATAAATTAAATGCCAAAACCAATATCATAATTGCTACCCCCGGAGCCAGTGCGAGCGCAGGATTATGGGTAATTATGAAATTATAGTTTTCCTTTATCATCAGCCCCCAACTCGGCATTGGCGGCTGCACACCTACGCCAAGGAAACTCAGGCCGGCCTCAATAATTATAGCGCTGGCGAAGTTAGAGGCGGCAATAACGATTACAGGTCCTAAAACATTTGGAAGTATATGCCCTATAATAATTCTCATATCCTTTAGTCCCAGCGCCCGCGCCGCCTGCACATATTCCATCTCCCTCAATGCAAGTACCTGGCCCCTGATTGTTCTTGCAACGTTTACCCACATTGTTAATCCGACTGCAATAAAAATTTGCCAAAACCCTTTTCCCAGGGCAAGCGTTATCCCAAAAACCAGTAGCAAAGTTGGCATGCTCCAAATCACGTTGATGAGCCACATAATGATATCATCGGTTCTTCCGCCGAAATAGCCAGCCATTGCTCCCAGGATAATTCCAATGGATAGTGAAATAATTACTGTAATAAGCCCAACAGCAAGGCTTACCCGAATGCCAACTATGAGGCGGCTTAAAATATCCCGGCCAAATTTATCGGTCCCTAACCAAAACGTTTTTGAATCTATAAAATCCTCTTGCGGTAAATTTTTTTTTGAATAAGCCTGCCGTTCCTGTACTCCTTCATCTATGTATTTTTCCACTATTACAGAATCCCGGGTGAGTTTGTAACTATTAACAGGGAGGAAAACAACCTTATCTTCTGTTCCAAAAAGCAACCTGCTAAAAAAGCCGGACTTAGGAATATCTTTTTCTTTTTTTACTTTTAAAAAGAGCTGTTTAAAGCCGGGCCTGCTTGCTGCTATTTCAACTATTTGCCTGTCGGCATTTGGTGTTGAATCAGTTGAAATAAAATAAGCGAAAATTGCTGTGAAAACAGAAAGGCAAATGATAATCACGCCGGTCATCGCGCCATTATTTTTTTTCAGTCGGTTCCAGGCATTGTGCGAAAAAGAAAATGAGTCAGCCATGAATTTTTATTTTACAGTTCTGCCTTTCCATGAATAATTTCCAAATTTACCCAGCCATCCGGCAATCAAAGTATAAATAATATGAAAAGGCTGGGCAGGCGCAAACCACCAAAGAAGTTTTTGCTTATTGAAAAAACGGGCTACAGGTAAAATAAATAATATTTCAACAATTGTTTTACTTATAATCAAAAGCAGCAATAGATGAAAGGCACTTTTTGAGAAAAAAGAATAAACTGCCATAAAGAAAATCCAGGCATTGAGTAAATACACCAACACAAGAACCATAGTTATTTTTGGATCAGTGTATTTATCTGCCTTACTTGCCCACCGGATTCTTTGGTTCATAAATTCCTTAAGGGTTTCCGCTGGCTGCGTTTGTACTATAACGTTAGTTGATTTTAAATAGCCAATTCTTTCAGGGTATTTCTCCTGAATTTTATGCATGAGCAACATATCATCCCCGCTGGCAATGCCATCGATTCCTTTGAAACCTTCAACTTCGTAAAAGATTTTTTTTTCGTAGGCTAAATTTGCTCCGTTGCACATGCTGTGAATTTTTCTATGTACAGACGCACCGGTAATGCCCTGTAACATAATGAAATCAAGTGATTGAAATATTTTCAAAAATTTCTTAAACATAGAATCTTTCGGAGATGGATCAATATAAACAACAGGAGCTGCAATGAAAACCACCTTCTGCTCTTCATAAAATAAAGCCATGTTTTCAAGCCATCCGGGCTTTAGAATACAATCAGCGTCTGTAGTAATTATTAAATCTCCCTGTGAAATATTGATGGCTGTTTCAATAGCTTTTTTCTTGTACGAATTCATCTTTTGGCCCACTTCTGTTTCGGCTAATTTTACAAGGCGAATATTGGGTGCGGTAAACGATTTTACAATGTCAACCGTTGCATCCGTGGAATGATCATCTACAATTATTATTTCAAAAAGATGAGCCGGATAGGTTTGGTTGAGAATTGTTTCAATGCAGGTACCAATATTTTTTTCTTCATTTCGCGCAGCAACAACGACTGAAATAAATGTTGTGTTTTTTTTTCGGCCTGTGCTCTCCGGATCGTAAGATTTTAAGGACATCCACCCTTGCCGGTAATATAAGATAAGCGCTATATAAGGTAATAATAAGATAAGGCTAATGGACAAAATTTTCATTCGGTAAATTAAAGGTGCTATTTACAGTTAAATATTAAAGTGCCAGCAAAAATAATTTTTTTGAATCCAAATGAATTTGTAGATTTGTATAGTTGCATAAACAACTATATGCCAAACAACCAATTTAAAAGAAGCGAACTTTATAGTTTTATTACCGGCAAGGCGTCAACGGCAATCGCCCGGCGATTGCAAAAGAATTTTAAACAGTCTGGCCTGGAAATAACGATTGAACAGTGGAGCGTTTTGTACCATTTGTGGAAGCTGGAAGGACAAAGCCAGCAACAATTATGCGACGCGACCTTTCGTGATAAGCCCAGCATTACCCGGCTTGTTGACAATTTGGAGAAAATAAAACTTGTGAAAAGAGTTCCTTCAAAAGATGACCGCAGAATTAATTTAATTTATCTAACGAAAGAGGCGTTGAGTCTCCAGGAAGAAGCTATGGCGTTGGCAAATAAAACGCTGAATGAGGCGTTGGAAGGAGTAACGAATGATCAAATTGAAATTGCTAAAGAAGTCTTGCAGAAAGTGTATGATAACCTTGCATCACCTGTACTTGTTGAAACCGAATAAATAATCGAAAAAAATTGTTTTTATCCTTAAAACTTAAATTATGAGTACTACAATCACCACGTCAACTTTAAAAGGAGGAGAATGGCTTATCCGTGAGGGTAACGCGTTTGAAACCTTTACTCCTGAAGATTATACTGAGGAGCAAATAATGGTTCGTGACATGTGCCTTCAGTTTTTGCAGGCAGAAGTGCTACCGGTTGTGACCAGGATTGATAAAATGGAACCAGGCCTGATGCCAACACTTATGGAAAAAGCTGGTGAACAAGGGTTATTGGGCGCATCTGTTCCCGAGAGCCTCGGTGGAATGGGAAAAGATTTTGTGACTTCCACACTTGTTAGCGAAGGGCTTGGAGGCGGTTATTCTTTCAGTGTTGCTATGAGTGCACATGCGGGCATTGGAACGCTACCAATTTTATATTTTGGCACGGAGGAGCAGAAAAACAAATACATTCCCAAGCTTGCTTCTGGGGAATGGAAAGGTTCTTATGGACTAACGGAACCGGGTAGTGGCAGTGATGCGCTCGGCGCGAAAACTACTGCGACTCTTTCTACAGATGGAAAATTTTATTTACTGAATGGTCAAAAATGCTGGATTACAAATGGAGGCTTTGCAGACGTGTATACCGTGTTTGCAAAAATAGACGGAGATAAGTTTACCGCATTTATTATCGAGCGCGATTTTGAAGGTTTTACCCGCGGGCCTGAGGAACATAAAATGGGAATCAAGGGTTCTTCAACCGTTCAATTATATTTCCAGGATTGTAAGGTTCCTGTAGAAAATGTGCTGGGTGAAATTGGAAAAGGCCACATCATCGCATTCAATATTTTAAATATCGGCCGCCTCAAATTAGCCGCTGCGGCCATTGGTGGAGCTAAGCTGGCATTGAGCGATTCAATCCAATATGCAAAAACAAGAGAGCAGTTTAAAACACCTATCGCAAACTTTGGAGCAATAAAACATAAGCTGGCCGAAATGGCAATAAAGATTTATGCGGATGAAAGTGCTTTATATCGCACCGCTAAATGGATAGACGATAAGGAAGAAGAATTATTAGAATCGGGCAAGCCATTTAATGAAGCCCTTTTAGGCGCTGCAGAGGAGTTCGCCATTGAATGTGCAATTTTGAAAGTTCATGGAAGCGAGGTGCTTGATTTTGTGGTGGACGAAGGTGTGCAAATACATGGCGGTAATGGCTACAGTGATGAATATGATATCAGCAGGGCTTACAGGGACAGCCGCATCAATCGCATCTACGAAGGCACAAACGAAATCAACCGGTTGCTTACGGTTGATATGCTGCTGAAAAGAGCCATGAAAGGCAAACTTAATTTAATGGAACCTGCCATGCAGGTTCAAAAGGAATTAATGAGTATTCCCGATTTTGGAAATGGAGACGAAAGCCCTTTTGCAAAGGAGTTGAAGGCTGTTGCAAATTTGAAAAAATGTATTTTAATGGTTGCCGGCGCCGCAGTTCAAAAATTAATGACAAACCTTACCAACGAGCAGGAGATCATTATGAATATTGCAGATATGTCCATCGAAACTTTTGTAGCGGAAAGCATGTTGCTCCGGATAATAAAAGCGACTGATAAGGCTGGCCCGGAAAATATAAAAACCCAATTAGTAATGATGCAAACGTTTTTAAATGATGCAGTGGATAAAGTTGCAAAATTTGGTAAAGACGCAATTAATGCCTTTACCGGTGGCGATGAGCAAAAAATGATGTTGTTAGGCCTAAAAAGGTTCACGAAGATTGATCCGTTTAATAGTAAAGATGCGAGAAGACTTGTTGCAGATAGATTAATAGCGGATGGGAAATATAAATTATAGTTGTAAATGACTTTATTTGAAAAAGCTTTGAGCCACATGCTCAAAGCTTTTTTTAGTTTAATTTTCTACCTTCAATAAATGAAAATAATCCTGACCATTCCTTTTGTTTTTTTATCCTTTATTTCCTTTTCTCAAAAAACAATCGGTAATTTTTTTTACGCAAAAACAAAAGATTCACTTCCTTTTTTAAAGTATAGCCTTGGTGAAGACCGTCTCGGTAGTGCTAAAATGACTTTCCTGGATAGTGAAGTTATTTTGAAAGTTGTTGATAGCTTTAAAACGGATTATAAAGTGCAGCTTTCTCAATTGCATTCGGCCTGGATTGACAAAAAAAATGTTCTTAAAATTCCATTCGAAAATTTAAAAGAGAACCTTACAGACAGTTGGAAAGTTTTTGGGGATTCTTTATTCGATTATGTAACGATTCAACTTCCGAATAAGGTGCCTTATAAAAGTATGATGGAAATTGACCCGTCACGAATCGTTATAGATATTTTCGGTGCCGTTAATAATACCAATTGGATTACCCAGCTATCTACAGTAAAAGAAATAAAAAATGCCTGGTGTGAGCAACCCGAGGATGATGTTATGCGGGTTTTTATCGAACTAAAACATCCACAATTTTGGGGATACAAGATTTATTACGACACGTTGAATAAACTAACGGTTAGGGTAAGACGCCAACTGAAAATGCTCAGTCTTAAAAATCTTACGATTGCAATTGACGCAGGACACGGCGGTGAAAACATTGGTGCATCAGGAACCAGGTCTGATATCCTGGAAAAAGATTACACGCTGCTAATAGCGAAAGAGGTTAAAAAGGATCTGTTACTTGCAAAGGCAAAAGTTGTTATGACCCGGGAAAAGGATACATCCTTAAGTATGTATCAACGCATTACCTATTTGGAGCTGCAAAATCCCAATCTGTTGGTAAGCATTCATCTTAATTCTTCGGATGTTGATACAGTGAAAGGCGTGAGTACCTATTACCGTTATATTGGCTTTCGCCCACTGAGCCAGTCTATTTTAAAGAGTATATTGGCGCCGGGTTCCGGGCTGCGTGAATATGCAAACGTTGGAAATTTTAATTTTGCTTTGAGCGGGCCAACTGACTATCCTAACTGCCTGGTAGAGGTTGCTTTTTTAAGTAATACAGAAGATGAAAAGAAAATTCTTAATCCGAAATTTCGACAGATGATTGCAAAAAGAATCGTTGCAGGCATCCAGGATTTTCTAAAAAATTTATAAGTATATTTATCTAAAACCGTGAAAATTGGAAGAAAAATCAGGTAGCATACAGACGAAGGCTTTCGGTAAATTGAGCAATTTAGCCCACACACTTATCGGCTCTGAAATAGTAAGGCTTGGCGCAGAAATAAAGGAAAAGATTAAGGGCGGCGACAAAATATATAATTTCACAATTGGTGATTTTGATTCTTCAATTTTTCCAATTCCCGGGAAGTTTGAGGATCAAATTGTTGAAGCATATAGAAATAAATTTACGACGTATCCGCCGGCGGATGGCATCCTGGCGCTGAGAGAGTCCATTTCTACTTTTATAAAGGAGAGGGAAGGGCTCGAATATAACCCGAAAGAAATATTGGTGGCCGCAGGTGGCCGCCCACTTATTTACGCGCTGTACCGCGCCATTGTTGATAAGGAAGATAAAGTAATTTATTCTGTGCCCAGCTGGAATAATAATCATTATGTGCATTTTGCAGATGGTGTACACCAGGTGATAGAAACTATAGCTGAAAATAATTTTATGCCTACGGCAGATGATATAAAACCTCACGTGCGTGATGCAGTATTTATCGCTTTATGCTCTCCTTTAAATCCAACAGGAACGGTTTTCAAAAAAGAAGAACTCGAAAAGATATGCGACATGGTGCTGGAAGAAAATATTCGCCGAGGTGATGAAGAAAAGAAGTTGTATGTGATGTATGATCAGATGTATTGGACACTAACGTTTGGAGATACCCGGCATTACAATCCTGTTCAGTTGAGGCCGGCAATGAAAGATTATACCATTTTTATCGATGGAATTAGTAAAGCTTTTGCGGCTACCGGAGTTAGGGTTGGTTGGGCGTTAGGCCCTGAGCATGTATTGGCAAAAATGAAAGCTATTAATAGCCACGTTGGGGCCTGGAGTCCTATGGCGGAACAGCACGCCACGGCAAAATTTCTCTTGCAGAGACAAGATATAGATGCATACTTCCTGGATTTTAAAAAAGAGCTGGAGGAAAGATTACAATTGATTTTTTTAGGGTTTCAGAAATTGAGGAACGATGGTTATTCAGTAGATGCCTGTGCTCCACAAGCCGCTATATATTTAACGATACAGATAAACCTGGCCGGTAAAAAAACCAATAAAGGGAAATTACTTTCCACGCAGGCGGAAGTAACTTCCTATGTTTTAGACGAAGCCAAACTTGCGGTGGTTCCTTTTTATGCATTTGGCGCGCCAAAAAATTCCAGTTGGTATCGGCTAAGTGTTGGTACTTGCCGGAAGGAGGAAATTGCGGAAATGCTGGAAAAATTGAAAAGTGCGCTGGAGAAATTATCTTAACGTTTACTAAAAACTTTCCCTTTTTTTTTGCCTTTCAAGTGCGGCTAATTTTAAGCAAAATCTGCTGGAATTTTTATTGAGTTAACCAATAAGTTTCTCTGCCAGTAGCCACTCCGCTATTTGAACGGCGTTGGTAGCGGCTCCTTTGCGAAGATTGTCACTTACAATCCAGCAATTTAATGTTTTCGGTTGCGACTCATCTCTCCTGATTCTTCCCACGAAGGTATCATCTTTATCGTACGCGGTTAACGGCATCGGGTAGACGAAATTTGCTATGTCATCCTGAAGAACAACTCCCGGTGCATTCGATAAAAGTTCTTTCACGTCATTCAAATCAAAATCATTTTCAAATTCAATATTAATGCTTTCGCTGTGGCCTCCCATCACGGGAATTCGTACACAAGTGGCCGTTAGTTGTATACTGTCATCGCCCATAATTTTCCTGGTTTCATTTACCATTTTCATCTCTTCTTTGGTATATCCATTATCGGTGAAAACATCTATTTGAGGTATGGCATTTTTATCTATTGGATATTTATACGCCATTTCGCCGAAAATATTTTCTCTTTCATTCATCATTTGCTGCACGGCCTTTACACCAGTGCCGGTAACGCTTTGATAAGTAGATACAACAACCCTTTTGATCTTATATTTTTTGTGAAGCGGGTTTAATACCAGCACCATTTGTATGGTAGAACAATTTGGATTCGCAATAATTTTATCCGCCTTTGTCAAAACTCCCGCATTCACTTCCGGAACAACTAATTTTTTATTAGTATCCATGCGCCATGCAGACGAATTGTCTATTACAGTAATTCCTGCCTC
>JBDTKB010000145.1:0-9023 GCA_039935555.1 Ginsengibacter sp.
ATAAATCTTCGCGGGGCTGGCGTTTTTAAATAACACTTGCTGTACAATCGTCTTTGCCATTTTATATTATTTAAAATAAGAAAACAGTAATCAAAGAATTTTTTTACTTTAAAAATTGTCTTTCAAATAACAAACTATTTATCTTCCAAACATCTTATCTAATTCATCCTTTTTAAATTCCAAAAAAACCGGTTTACCATTGGGCGTAGTATTAGATATTTCGCACTCAAATAAATCGTCAACAAGAGATTTGATTTCTTTTGTTGCCAGGGGTTTCCCCGCTTTTACTGATTGTTGCCAGGCGAGAGAACGTAACAATTTTTCTCTTTTACTAAAACTAACGTCCATACTAAAGTGCTTATATTGATCGAGCACCATTTCCAGCGAAGACTTTTCATTTCCATCCATCACATCTGCCGGAGAACCTTGTATTACAAAAGTATTATTACCGAAAGGCTCTACCTGGTATCCCAACAAAAAGAGATCAGGTAACAAATCATTAAACAAGACGGCATCAACGGGTGTAACTTCCAGCGTTACAGGAAAGAGGCTCCTTTGAATAGCGACTGGCTTGCCTTTCATGGCATTTACAAAACGCTCATATAAAATTCTTTCATGCGCATTTTGCTGATGAATTACTAAAAATCCATTTTCATTTTGTGCAATTATAAACGTATTGTGAACCTGTACATAATCTTCTGAGGAAGGTTTTTTATTTAATTTAATTTCATGAACATGCTTTAAACCAGGGAAATTTTCAGTGGGGTTTGTTGTCTCATTTCTTGAAAATTCTGATTCATGTTTTTCAGCAAGCGGCACCTTTAATGCCGGAAAAACAGCTTCCCAATTACCAAGGTCACTTTTACTATTAATGAAATGCGCCTGGTTTTTTTGCGTAAAAGTTTTAAACAAAGAAGTCCCCGATGCAGTAACCTGTTTTTCCGGGGTAAATGGCTGACTAACGGCCTCACTGTGTTGGATAGACGCATCTAGCTCAAAATCCAATGTTGGAGTAACGCTATATTGCGCCAGCGAATGTTTTACTGCCGATTGAACAAAGGCATAAATAATTTTTTCATCCTCAAATTTAATTTCCTGTTTGGTTGGATGCACATTAATATCAAGCCTCGAGGGATCTAAATCTATAAACAACGCATACATGGGGAAACTATCTTTGGCAATCATATCGCTAAAGGCATTCATAACGGCGTGATTGAGGTACGCGCTTTTGATAAACCGGTTGTTCACGAAAAAATATTGATCACCCCGCGTTTTTTTTGCAGTCTCTGGTTTGCCCACAAAGCCATATATATCCAGGTAATCAGTTTCCTCTTTAACGCTTACTAAATTGGCGTTATAATTATTTCCCAGTATTTGTATAAGCCTTTGTTTTAAGGAGCCTTTTTCCAAATGAAAAACCTCCTGCCCATTTGATGTGAGAGAAAAAAATACTTCCGGGAATGACATTGCCACGCGAATGAATTCATCTATAATATGTCGCAATTCCGAGGCATTGCTTTTTAAAAAATTTCTTCTTGCCGGAACATTAAAAAATAAATTCTTCATAGAAATATTGGTACCATCCGTAGTGGCAACCGGCTCCTGCGAAATGACTACGCTGTTTTCAATTTCGATGCACGTCCCTACCGCTTCTCCTGCCCTTTTAGTTCTTAATTCTACCTGGGCTACACCGGCAATGCTGGCAAGAGCTTCCCCACGAAAGCCCATTGTTTTTATATGAAACAGGTCATCAATATTTTTTATTTTAGAAGTCGCGTGCCTCTCAAAGCTCATCCTGGCGTCAGTTTCACTCATTCCCTTTCCATTATCAATTACCTGGATCAACGCTTTGCCGGCATCATTTACAAAAAGCTTTATCTCGGAGGCACCGGCGTCTACTGCATTTTCCAGCAGTTCTTTTACCGCGCTTGCCGGCCGCTGTATCACCTCGCCAGCCGCAATTTGGTTAGCAATATTTTCTGGCAATAAATTTATAATATCGGGCAAAATCTCTTCTTTATATAACGGTAAAATTAATGATTATTGTGAGGTCATTTACAGGAGCATAATATACTCTTGAGATAAATGATACTATATTGATTTACAATAAAAACTGTATGGCTGCAAGTTCTTTACCAACTTGCTGTACTCCTTTTAATATTCTTTGAGTTTGAGTGGCAGATGGCTTTTTAGTTCCATTTATGTATTGTGCCAAAAGGCTCTGATTTATACCAATACGTTCAGATAACGCCTTTGCATTAATTACTTTATAGAATTCAAAAAACTGCGGAAGATCAAGCATTATTTTCAAGTTATGTTCTCCAATAGTTTTATCTTTTTCTTCAAAATAAACATTCAGAGCTTCAAGAATGTTGGCTCTTAAATCTTCCAAAGAATTACCAACCGTATAAACTGGATATTTCGTTGCATAAGCGGAATATCCAGTTTTGGTACGCTCAACAATTATTTCAATTTTTTTCATCATCTTATTTTTTATAATCCTGCATTCTTTTTTATTTTCTTTTCGAGCCCTCTACCAATTTCGTGGCTACCATGATATGGACAAACAATCTGCCCTTTTTTAGAAGGATGTTTCATGATAATATGGCTGCCGGATTGCCGAATTGTAAACCAGCCATCTTTTTTGAGCAGTCTTACAAGTTCAGCAGATTTCATTTTTAAAGGTAATAAATTTATTACTTATTTTATTATTCGCGGATTTGATCTATTCAAAATATTATATTTTCAAAACGATTTGTAATTTTCATTGGAAACAAAAAAACATAATTGTTTACCTTGTGCATTCAATTAAAAGTTACATTTTTCGCAGATGAATAAATCGAGCCTCACCACATTTTTTTTCTTATTAATTTGCCTTTCATCATTTTCACAGTCCGTTTCAAAAATTAATGCACAGCATTGGGTTGATAGCGTTTTTCAATCTTTAAATGATGACCAGAGAATTGCGCAACTGATGGTGTTGCGTGAAAGTAGCTTTACCAAAGACGGGCCTGTTTTTTATGATTCCCTAATTGTAGATAACATCCTTAAATATAATATTGGTGGCATCGTGCTGTTCCAGGGCGGCCCGGTAAAGCAAGCGAACTTTATTAATTATTTTCAAAGCATAGCCAAAACGCCATTGATGGTTTGCATCGATGGAGAATGGGGGCTTGGTATGCGGCAGGATAGCGTAATTCCTTTAAACCACCAGATGATGCTTGGCGCCGTGAATGACACCTCAATTATTGCTGCGTACGGCAAACTCGTTGGGCTGCAGTGCAGGCGCGAAGGCATACAGGTAAATTTTGCCCCCGTTGTTGACATCAACAATAACCCGGATAATCCTGTTATTAACGACCGCTCTTTTGGAGAAGATAAATATAAAGTAGCCCGTTATGGAGTTACTTACATGAAAGCAATGCAGCATGAAGGCGTGCTTGCCTGTGCAAAACATTTTCCGGGACATGGCGATGTATCGGTAGATTCTCACCTTGATCTTCCGGTAATAAATAAAAGTATGCAGCAACTGGATTCATTGGAGTTATATCCTTTTGAACAAATGTTTGCGGCTGGCGTCGGCAGCGTGATGATCGCGCATTTATATATTCCGGCCATCGATACAACGGCTAACACGGCAACTTCTTTATCGAAAAAAAATGTTACCGGATTACTTCGCAATAAACTTCATTTTGAAGGCCTGACTTTTACCGATGCTTTAGGAATGAAAGGTGTTGCGAAATATTTTCCCGGTGGCCAAATAGCAGCACAGTCCTTAATTGCAGGCAATGATATGCTTTGCCTGCCCGAAGATGTAGCTTCATCTATCGCAAAAATAAAAGAGGCGATTGACAGTAATAAATTAAGCTGGAATGATGTGTATGAAAAATGTAAAAAAGTATTGGAATATAAATATCTGTATGGCGTGGCCAACGTAAAACCAATCGATACCACAAACCTTACACTTGATTTAAATACAGGAGTGAATGATATAAAAAAATTAGTGGCAGATAATGCAATCACTGTTTTAAATAAAAAAGATGAACAATTTTTTCCTTTAAATAGTTTCAATACGGAAAAAGGTATTGCCTATGTCGGAGTAGGAATTGACAGCACCAATACATTTGCTCAAAGAATGAAAGATGATTATAATGCCGATGCATTTTATTTTAATTATAAAGAAGACAGTCAAAGAATTTTATCTACCGTCGAATTAATAAAGAACCGCTACAAGTCAGTAGTAATAGGCATTCACAATTACAAAAGATATCCTTCAAACAATTTTGGCATAAGTGAATATGCGTTAAGTTTGATCAGGTCAATCCAGCAAAATAACAAAACCATCATTTTTGATTTTGGAAATCCTTATGCACTTAAAAACTTTTGCACTGCTGCTAATCTTGTAGCCTGCTATGAAGACGATTCAATAACACAACGGTCCGCGGCTGATTTACTGGAAGGAAAAATATTTGCTAAGGGAACCTTGCCTGTAAGCGTATGCGAAGATTACAAATATGGAATGGGCATTATTGACGGAGATCTTCATCTTCCCTTTGCTGAACCCGAAGTTGTTGGCCTTAATGCTGCAAAACTTTCTATAATCGACAGCATCGCAAACAATGGTATCGACGCAGGCGCCTATCCAGGTTGCGTTGTGCTCGTGGCGAAGGATGGAAAAGTTGTATACGATAAAGCCTATGGTAAATTTAATTATGACACGCCGCAGCCGGTTTCGTTGAATTCAATTTATGATATGGCCTCCGTTACCAAAGTATGCGCAACTACGCTTGCCGTAATGAAATTATATGATGAGGGTAAAATAAAGCTGACCGCTACCCTGGGCACATATCTTCCATGGGTAAGAAAAAGCAACAAGTCAAAATTACTCATCAAAAATATTTTATTGCACCAGGCTGGCCTCATTGCTTATATTCCTTTTTATAAAGATGTTATTGATCCTATAACCGGCGAACCTTCGCCAAGGGTTTTTTCTCATGTTAAAAATGACGCATTTAGTATTCACGTAGCGCAGGATTTATATCTTAGAAATGACTACCGCGACACGATGTATAAAAAAATTCTTGACAGCAAACTTGGTCCTGCAAACAAATATGTATACAGTGATAATGATTTTATTTTCCTGGGGAAAATAGTAGAAGCAATTTCAGGATTGACATTGGATAAATATGTAGAGAAATATTTTTATAAACCAATGGGTCTTGCCTCAACAGGATTTTTACCAAGGGAGAAGTTTGATACCAACAGGATTGCGCCAACGGAATTTGAAAAGCAATTTCGCATGCAACATTTGCATGCTGATGTGCACGATCCTGGTTCTGCAATGTTTGGCGAAGTTGCGGGTCACGCTGGTTTATTTAGTGATGTAAATGACTTGTCAGCAATTATGCAGATGTTACTTGACGGAGGTGCGTTTAAGGGTAAGCGTTATATCAAGGCAAGCACGATAAAACTTTTCTCCGCATATAACAGTACCATTAGCAGGCGTGGTTATGGTTTTGATAAGCCGGAAAAAGACAATGTAATTCGCAAAGAGGCATATCCCGCGAAATCTGTTTCACCACTGGCTATTGGGCATACAGGCTATACCGGCACTGCTGTGTGGGCAGATCCGAAATATAACATCGTATTTATATTTTTAAGTAACCGCGTTAATCCATATGGTGGCGATAATTTAAAATTGCTTCACATGAATGTGAGAGGAAAAATACAAGAAGCTATTTATGAGGCGATGGAACAGTAACACATAATGTTTATTTTTGTTAAGTAAATTTTTGAAAGAAGTAAACGATTGCACAATTAAAAAATCCTTCTATAATGAAATATCCTTTTCAGATCACATCGTTTGAAGAATATAAGGAGCAATATCAAAAAAGTATCGATGCTCCGGAAGCTTTTTGGGGTAACGTTGCCGAAAATTTTTACTGGCGTAAAAAGTGGGATAAGGTTCTTGAGTGGAATTTTAAAGAACCAAAAATTGAATGGTTTAAAGGCGCTAAACTGAACATCACTGAAAATTGCATTGACCGCCACCTGGCAACGATGGGTGAAAAGCCAGCAATAATATGGGAACCAAATAACCCGGAGGAAAGAACTCGGGTTGTTACTTATTCAAGATTGCATAAAAGAGTTTGCCAGTTTGCGCAGGTGTTATTAAATAACGGCGTTAAGAAAGGTGACCGCGTTTGTATTTACATGGGCATGGTTCCCGAACTGGCCTACGCAGTTTTAGGCTGTGCAAGAATCGGCGCAATACACAGTGTAATATTTGGTGGATTTTCCGCGCAAAGTATTGCAGACAGGCTGGAAGATGCAAAAGCAGAATTTATTGTAACCTGTGATGGCGCTTATCGCGGCGGTAAGGACATTCCATTAAAAAGTATTATTGATGATGCTTTAATCGGTAATAGAACCATAAAAAAAGTAATTGTATATACAAGAACCAGAACACCGGTCTCCATGATAAAGGGCCGCGATGTTTGGTGGGAAGATGAAATGGAATATGCCTTATCACAAATTGAAAAGCACAATGTAATTACTATGCCTGCTGTGGAGATGGACGCTGAAGATCCATTGTTTATTTTATACACGTCCGGCTCAACCGGCAAACCTAAAGGCGTGGTTCATACATGCGCTGGCTACATGGTTTGGACGACATACACTTTTGTAAACGTGTTTCAATACCAGCCCGGGGATGTGCATTTTTGTACGGCTGATATCGGTTGGATAACGGGACATAGTTATATCGTTTATGGCCCGTTGGCAGCCGGTGGAACCAGTGTAATGTTTGAGGGCATTCCCACCTTTCCTAACGCAGGAAGATTTTGGGATATTGTTGATAAATACGAAGTGAACATTTTATATACCGCGCCCACTGCCATTAGAAGTTTAATGAGTTATGGCCTGGATCCATTGAAAGGGAAAGACTTGTCATCGTTAAAAGTTTTGGGCACTGTTGGCGAACCAATAAATGAAGAAGCCTGGCATTGGTACGATGAAAATATCGGTAAAAAGAAATGTCCCATTGTGGACACCTGGTGGCAAACAGAAACAGGTGGTATTTTAATTTCTAACCTCGCCGGAATTACGCCCGCGAAGCCAAGCTGGGCAACTTTACCGATGCCAGGTGTACAACCGTTATTAGTTGACGACCGGGGAAAAGAAATAACTGAGCCTGATGAAAATGGTTTATTAAAAGGAAACCTTTGCATTAAAGCTCCTTGGCCCGGAATTTTAAGAACTACTTACGGAGATCATGAACGTTGCCGCGTGAATTATTTTGCCGCTTACGAAAATTTATACTTTACCGGTGACGGAGCCTTGAAAGATCAGGACGGAAATTATCGCATAACGGGAAGGGTAGACGACGTTTTAAATGTAAGCGGCCATCGCATCGGAACTGCCGAAGTTGAGAATGCCATTAACATGCATACTAATGTGATTGAAAGTGCCGTCGTCGGCTATCCGCATAATATAAAAGGACAGGGTATTTATGCATTTGTTATAACGGAAAAAACAACCCACGACGAGGAGCGTTCAAAAAAAGATATACTTGAAACAGTTGCAAGAATTATTGGACCAATTGCCAAACCTGATAAAATTCAATTTGTTACCGGGCTGCCTAAAACAAGAAGTGGCAAAATTATGCGCCGCATTCTTAGAAAGATTGCGGAAGGTGAAATAGAGAATTTAGGAGATACAACAGCACTCCTTGACCCGGGAATTGTGGATGAAATAAAAGCTAATAAAGTGTAAATATTATATGAAAAGATTTCTCAAATTATTGCTCTGGATATTCCTGCTATTTTTTATCCTTTTCAATTTTATTAGTGCGACAAATGCTTATAAGTTTACGCATTTTTACAATCCGGGTGAGAAAATTATTAAACCCGAAAACCAAAAAACTTCGTGGGACAAAGTAAGCGATATCATTTTTGGTAAAGATTATCTCAAGAAAGAAAATGTTCCGTTGCCCGACTCCTTTTCTACAGTAATCTTTACTACAAAAGACAAAATAAAATTGGAAGGCTGGTATTGCCCGGCTAAAAATGCTGTTGGCTCAGTGGCATTATTTCATGGCTATGGCGATAACAAAACAAAGGTGCTCGAAGAAGGAAAAGCCTTTCTCAATATGGGTTATAACATATTGTTGTTGGATTTTAGGGCGCACGGAAATAGCGAGGGGCACACCTGCACAATTGGCTACGATGAAGCAGAAGATGTAAAGTTGGCATTTGACTTTTTAAAAAATAAAGGTGAACATAACATTGTTCTTTGGGGCATTTCAATGGGCGCGGCAACTATAGCTCATGCCGTTAGCGAATATCATATTCAGCCCACAAAAGTGATTTTAGAAATGCCTTTTGCCACAATGGAAAATGCAGTAGAAGGACAAGTTCGATTGATGAAACTGCCGGATGAACCGCTCTCCACATTCCTGGCTTTTTGGGGCGGAGCAGAGCATGGCTTTTGGGCATTTAAAGTAAATCCTGACGAGTATGTAAAAGATATTCATTGCCCTGTATTATTGCAGGTTGGTATAAATGATGTAAGAGTGACACCTAAAGAAAGACAGGAAGTCTATGAAAACATGAACCAGCCAAAGGAATTGGTTATTTATAAGAATAGCGGCCATGAATCTCTCCTTAAAAAGGAACCGCTGAAGTGGCTGGCAAGTGTGTCCGCATTTCTTAACAGCTAATGCAACATGCATCCTAGAAACATTTTTATAAGTGATTATGATTATTTTCTTCCGGAAGAAAAAATCGCTTTTTTTCCTTTAGAAAAAAGAGATGAATCGAAATTACTTGTTTATAAAAATGGCACTATCAATGAAGATATTTATCAAAATATTGCCTTTCATTTACCGGCAAAAACGTTCCTGGTTTTTAACGATACGAAGGTTGTAAATGCTAGAATTTTATTTACAAAACCTTCCGGCGCTGTTATAGAAATATTTTGCCTTGAACCTTATGAAGCCGTAAAAGATTACGCCATTGTTCTAC
>JBDTKB010000146.1:0-4722 GCA_039935555.1 Ginsengibacter sp.
ATAGACGACGTCGAAGGAGAGTTCAAGGGTATTTTAAATTATGGTATTATCGGGCTGATTCAACTCGATTTTAATGATGATGAAGTTGAAGATGTTCCGTTGCAGGAAGTTACGCGGTTATATGATGAAAAAGTTTTTATAGCAAAGAAATTAATGGAAGATAAAAACCATGATTATGGCGAAGCCTGGAGGGATATGAGCCAGCAAAGTTTTGTTGATCTTATTCTTGCAAAAATATTACGCATAAAACAAATAATAAAAAACGAAGGCCAAACATTAATAAGCGAAGGTATTGACGCAAATTTTTTTGACATCATCAACTATGCAGCCTTCGCTTTAATATTATTGCCGGTAAAAGCCTGAAGCAATCAAAGACAAAAAAAATGAAAATATTAGTTAATACTTCCCGATTTCTTGTTGGTGTTCTTTTTATTTTTTCCGGACTTGTAAAGGCAAATGATCCGTTAGGGCTCTCTTATAAAATGCAGGAATTTTTTGATGTGTGGGCGCGTAATGCTTCCCTTAGCAGTTTCATGTATTGGCTCGATAGCTACGCACTTCCTTTTTCCATAATAATGATAACATTGGAAATAGTAGTTGGCGTTGGAATATTATTGGGCATCTGGAAAAAGTTTTTTGCATGGCTGCTTTTATTGCTGATCATATTCTTCAGCTTTCTAACTGGTTATGCAGTGCTTTCAGGAAAGATAGCGACATGCGGTTGTTTTGGCGATTGTATTCCGTTAACTGCTTTACAATCTTTCATCAAAGATTTGATTTTGTTTGCGCTTATCCTAATCATTTTCTTTGGAACAAAATATATAAAACCTGTACTAACTGCGGGAGCTAACATCTTTATATTATTCATTAGTGTTTTAATTGTTCTCGGCTTTCAATGGTTTGTCTTGCGCCACCTTCCGGTAGTAGATTGCCTTCCTTATAAAAAAGGAAAAGATATAATTGAAAGCAGGAAAATGCCTGCTAATGCTGTTCCTGATAAAAAAGGATTTAAATTCTTTTATAAAAAAGATGGGAAAGAACAAGAGTTCTCAACAAAGAATCTTCCCGATTCTACGTGGGAATTTGTAAAACGGGATGACTTTATTATAGAAAAAGGGATGAATAATGAACCTCCTGTGAAAGATTTTTATCTTACGACTGCTTCTAGTAGCGATTCTACTGAAGCAATTTTAAATACGCCGGGGAAATATTATTTATTATTTATAAAAGATCTTTCCATTGGCACTAATTATTGGTTCGATAATTTCGAGACGATTTATAACCAGGCTAAAAGTAAAAATATCCCAATGTTTGTGATCGCATCGCAAGCAACAGAAGCCCAACAGTTTTTTAACGTCACGCACAATTATAATTTATCGGTGCTGAGCCTCGATGCTACCGCTTTAAAAACCGCAGCACGAACCAATCCCGAATTGTATCTTATGAATGGCCCCGTGGTAGAAGATAAATGGGGATGGGCAGATTTTAAAAAAGCAATTGCACAATAAATTTTGATTAGCAATGCAAACAAATTCTAAATAGAAAATGCTCCAGCTTTTAATAAAAAAATTATTATACGGCGGCCTGGTTCTGGCAGGTGTAGTTGTTATTGTATTTTTCATTTTCCAGGCTTTTGCTGATCCTGCACGACTTATCGCCGGGCAAACAGGCGATAAAAAAACAATGGACAACATCCGGAGAGAACTCTATCTCGATCAGCCAAAATGGAAGCAATTTTTCTTATACGTAAATGACGTTTCACCAGTTTCCTTTTATGACGCTAAAGAAATTAAGGAAAAGAATTTGCACGGATTTTTTGTGGGCGATAATTATAAGGTTGGAATAAAAGTTCCATACCTGCGCCGCAGTTACCAGACTAAAAAAAATGTGACCGATGTATTGCTCGCGGCTTTGCCAGGCACGCTCATGCTTGCGTTTGCCGCAATGCTTTTTGCAACCATTGCAGGAATCTTTCTCGGTGCTTTAGCTGCCATTAAAAAAAATACATGGCTCGATACTTCTTCAGTTTTCGCAAGTGTTATCGGCATTTCTGCACCCTCATTTTTTATGGCAATTGTAATTGCTTACGTTTTTGGAATTGTGCTGCATTCCTATACCGGCCTGCCTTTAACGGGTAGTTGGTTTAATATTGATGAAACTAACGGTGAACGCTACCTGACATTACAAAACCTAATACTTCCGGCAATTACTTTAGGTATAAGGCCATTAGCAATTATCACGCAGCTCACCAGGAGTTCTATGCTTGATGTGCTGGACCAGGACTACATAAGAACTGCCTATGCAAAGGGTTTAAGCCGTAACCAGGTGGTTTATCGGCATGCACTTCGCAATGCATTAAATCCGGTAATTACCGCTATCACGGGCTGGTTTGCGGAACTGCTGGCCGGCGCTTTTTTTGTTGAATATATTTTCGGTTGGCAAGGTTTAGGAAAAGTTACTGTAGATGCTTTGGAGAAATTGGATTATCCTGTTGTAATGGGTTCAGTACTTTTTGCGGCGACAATATTTGTACTCGTTAATATTCTTGCCGACATTTTATATGGCATTATTGACCCAAGAATTAAGATGAATCCGTAAGAAATAGCGGCTATTTAATCACGACCTCCTTAATTACATTTTCTCCAAGCGCTTCATTTACCCTTTGTATTATTTTTGCCTTTTGATATAGCAACTCATTCTTTAAAGGAGCAACTGACGAAGAGATAAAAAGTGTGGAATTTACAATCTCGATTTTGTCTGTATAGCGGGCTATCGTTTTACCCATAATCTTTTCCCAGGCATCTTCTATTTGCATAGCCTGAACACCACTTTTCAATTTACTGGTTTTCAGAAATTGTTTCAACGCATCTCCGATCGATATTTCAGCCATATGATAAAGGTAACAAATGCGCATCGCTAACTATTGGAAAGTTTAAAACTTTCTGGTAGTTCAGGAAGTCAATTCTATGATCTGTACTTCACCATTAAATTCAGCCAATGCATTTTCCAATCTTTCCCTATGCGTATCAGTTATAAAAACCTGTCCTGCATTTTTTTTACAAACATATTGCAGCAAATTTTTCATACGCAATTCGTCCAGTTTTTCAAATACATCATCCAGCAATAAAAGTGGCGGCATGCCTTTTATATTACTTAAAATTTCAAACTCCGCGAGCTTGCACGCAAAGAGAAGACTCTTTCGCTGGCCCTGTGAAGCAAGTGTTTTAAAAGTATTATCATGAAGTAAAAAAATAAGGTCGTCTTTGTGAATGCCAGTGTTGGTGCGCTGGCTTAGCATATCTTTTTGACGATAATTTTTAAGTAATTTTTCAAAATTATTTTCATTTAAATGACTGGCATAAGTAAGAGAGATCACCTCATCATTTCCGGAAATTTCCTGGTAGAACTTTTGGACTAGTGGGATAAGTTTTTCACAAAATTGTTGCCTTGTATTGTGAATGTATTTTCCTGGGCTTACCAGTTGCTCATCCAGCGTATCTAAAAGTTGTGCATCAAAATTCGATTGAAAAGATTCATTTTTTAGGTAACTATTTCGTTGTTGCAAAACCTTGCTATAAATAATTAGTTGACGAAGATATTCTGCATCCACCTGGCTGATCAGCGTGTCAAGAAATTTTCTCCGCTCTTCGCTGCCGCCTGTTATCATTTCAATATCATCAGGGGCAATCATTACGCAGGGGAACTTGCCAATGTGATGCGAAAATTTATCGTATGCAATATCATCCAGGTAAAATTCTTTCTTTAATGTTGACCGGTAAATACAAACAATCCTGGATAACTTTTCTTGCCCGTTTTGTCCATGCCTCATTTCAGCTTCAAGGCGAAATCCTTCGGCACCAAAATAAATATTAAGCGCATCGCTTTTTGAAAAATAACTTTTCGTAAAACATAAATAATTTATCGCGTCCAACAGGTTTGTTTTGCCTTTGCCATTAAGTCCGCATATTCCAACAATTCTTTTGTCGAAATGAAAGATTTGCGACTGGTAATTTTTATATCCCGTTAATGTAATTTTTGTAAAACTCAATTTAATAAATGGTTGATTGGGAAAGGCGTTATCAAATATTATTACACGGCAAAAAAAGTTGACACGGCAATACTTGCAAATTTACAAAATGATTATTGCGCTGAGGAACATTAAAATATCTAACAGGGAATCAAATGAAAAATAGGCTATTTATTTTCTATTAATCTTCTTAAATAATTTACTTGGCCAAGATGGTAATTTAAATGAGAAAGTATAAACAGCAACATAAAAGCAATTGAATAAGTTTGGCTATTTACAGCAACAGGAAAATCTTTTTCAAGATCTTTTTCCGGCAAAGCCGATAAAGTATTTTTAATAATTAAAATGGTCTTATTGATTTCCTCAATCAAAATATTTCTTTGAATATCTTTTAAAAGAAATTCCTGGTCCCTTTCCCTTACATACCCTGTACCGCCTAAAGTAGCGCCGATAAAATAATTTAGATTCCCCAAGAGATGAAGCGTCAAATTTCCGCCGGAGTTTGATGTTCCTTTAAGAGTTCTCCATATATCCTTTTCATCTTTATACAAATTCAGATCGTGAATTAATTTATTAAGATCTCTTTCTAAAAGGGTAGATACGTCATTAAGCATATCTAAAGTTAAAGAAACCATTTTTTTGAACAAAATTATTAGGCAACTTTTGCTACCGTGAAGCCTTAAATTTATTTATTT
>JBDTKB010000147.1:0-5892 GCA_039935555.1 Ginsengibacter sp.
CCGTTTTTACCGCTAATTCCTGTGCAAGTACTGCGCCTGAAAACCCTGCTCCTATAATGAGAAACCGTGATGCCATAATGTTTAAATTAATTTCTTCGGTAAGAATGTACCAATTTCCGATACAATAATTACGCTTACTTTTGACGCCAATTTAACGAATTTATTAAATGGATATTAAAAGGGATTATGGAAGGCCGCCGGATGAAGTGAGAGTGGTTATGGGCAAGGAGATAAATATTTTTGATACTGCGGGAATTAATATCGATGAAAAAGTTGTAAATGATTTTGGCGAAGAGTGGTTGAAATTTAACGAGTTTACCGAAAAAGATATTAAGAAAACAGGGGACGAATATTTCGATCTTCTTAATGGCAAAATAGTTAACCAACAAACTTACGCGATAGATATTGGATGTGGTACAGGCCGATGGAGCAAATACCTTTCGGACAGGGCAGGATTTATTGAGGCAGTTGACCCTAGTGATGCCATTTTTGCAGCAGCCAAAACATTAAATGGAGTTGAAAACGTAAGGCTTACACGCGCTTCCGTTGAAACCCTTCCATTTAAAGATGAAACGTTCGATTTTGCGATGAGTGTTGGCGTGCTTCATCACATACCTGACACGATGAAGGCTTTGACAGATTGTGTTAAAAAGCTAAAAACAGGCGGATACTTTTATGTTTATTTATACTACAATATGGATAACAGGGGTTCTCTTTTTAAAGCGTTATTCCATGTCAGTGATGCATTTAGAAAAGCTATTGCTGCTTTGCCAACATTCATCAAAAAATTTGTTTGTGATGTGCTTGCTGTCTGCGTTTATATGCCAATAATATTGATAGTTCAATTTTTGCTTTTCGTGGGCTTTACGAAGTTGGCTTTAAAACTTCCTTTGAGCGCCTACCACAATAAATCTTTTTTCATTATACGCAATGATTCGCTTGACCGCTTCGGAACAAGGCTTGAACAAAGATTTTCGGCAAAACAAGTAAAGGAAATGATGGAAAATGCAGGCCTGTCTGAAATTGTTATCAGCCCTAAAACTCCTTACTACCACGCAATTGGTAAAAAAGTGAATTATTAGGTCGAAGGTTTTAAAATAGATTTATAAATACTCCCGTATTTCGAAATTGCGTTTTGTAAATCGTAATATTCCTTTGCCCCATTTCTTATCGCTTTATTATCAAAAGATACACCGTTAGTAATAGACGAAATCACTGAAAAGAAACTTAAGTTAGAGAAATCCCGTATTACAAACCCCGAGTGATATTTTTCAATAATTTCTGCCACATCGCCTACGCCATCATTAGTAATTACCGGAATTCCCATAGCCATTATTTCCCCGTGTTTTGTAGGCGAAGAGGACTTTTTAGAATAACAGGATTTTATAAAAAAAACTGAAAATATGCTTAAAGAAAGTAGCAATGGAACCTCATGCCGTCGAGCATTTGTTACGATAATTTTATCTTTAGAGATACCAGCTTTAGCAGCGGCTTCAAATATAACCTCATGCTGATGTGGTGAAATAAATAGGAGTTTTGCCGAAGGAATTTTTAAAGAAAAGAGCTTAAAAAATTCCATCATTTCATTTGTCAAATACCAACCGCCAATAGAGCCAAGATAACTTATAATAAAATCCTTTTCACTTATCCCTAATTTATTTTTAAGATTCAATTTTAATTTAGGATCAATATTATTCGGATCAAATAATTGCATATCAACACTACACGGAATAACTTCCATTGGAATAGCCCTGTTGAATTGTGGCCACTTCTCAATTATATGTTTTGCTGCATAAGTCAGGCATACAATTCCATCACTGTTATCAATAGCTTCTTTTTCTTTTTTTATGAAATAGTTATAGATGATTTTATAGTGAATCTTTTTTTTATTCCACATACCACCTTCAACGCGGCTATCAGCATAAAACTCCCGGATGTCATTTAAAAAAGGAATTCCATGTTTCTTTTTCATCCATAATCCAATTAAAGACGGTATCCCCGGACGTGTGTGAACCATATCAAATTTTTCTCTTGAATGTAGCTTTTTTGCCATTCTTTTTAAAGCATACACGTCGTATACAGAAGAAATAATGGGAGGTCTTTTGTGATAAATAATTGGATTCCATTTTATGGTAAGATCTTCCAGAAGTTTTTCAACATATGCCCGATTGGTTGCGAGCAATGCCGGTTTTTCGCAACTCAAAATTGTAAATTCATATCCCAGTTTTGTAAGACCTGCGAGATAGGGAATTACCTGGCTTTGACCGAGAACATCCGTCATACCATCATACGAAATGAAAAGTACCTTTTTCAAGAAAGATTTATTTAATCCATCCATTTTTTATACCACATCTGAAACATTAGTAAATACCAAAAAAGGCTGTCGAAATTTTTATCTCCATTAAAAAAACTACGAATAATATTTTGTACTCTTTCAATTTTAAACAATCCGTGTTTGGCAAAATCCTCTGCACTCATATATTCCTCAGCATAATATTTTAAATCATTTCTTAGCCACTCAAAAACGGGTACACCGAAGCCCATCTTTGGCCGGTCCATTAATACTTTTGGAACATAATCGTGCACAATTTCTTTCAAAATATATTTCTTGGCGCTAGATTTTAGTTTGAAATCTTCGGGAAGCCGGGCAACAAATTCTACCAACCGATGATCTAATAGTGGCTCTCTCCCTTCCAGGGAAACGCTCATGCTGGCACGATCTACTTTTGTTAAAATATCATCCGGCAGGTAGGTTTTAAAATCTATTGCCAACATACTATCCAATTGGCCCAGGCTGTTTATAAAACTGTTTTCAGTATTAAAAAAAGATTCCGGCTTATTGATTTTTTCAACCATTAATTCATCCATTTGGCTTACGGAATACGTCTGTGAAAGTAGGCGGTCCATTATCAAAGGCGTGGTAATTTCATCAACCTGCATTAGGTCCGCGATCCTTTGTTTTTTTATAAGCACCGCATTGCTTTTGGTAAGCATATTAAGAAAGCCATCTGGCACATATTTTAAGATTTTGCCGGCAAAATTTTTTGTTTTGCCTGGGAAAATATTTATTTTTTTTAGGAAATCAATTGCTATTGAATATTTATTGTAGCCCCCAAAAAGTTCATCGCCTGCATCTGCACTCAAGGCAACCGTTACATCTTTTCTCGCTAACCTTGATACCAGCGTTGTCGGAATGATAGATGAATCACCAAAAGGCTCATCGCAAAAGAAAGGAATTTCAGGAATTATTTCCTGGGCTTCTTTGGTTGTACAATAATATTCTGTATGGTCTGTTTCTAAGTGCGCCGCAACTTTTTTCGCATACGCGGCCTCGTTATGATCCTTTTCAAAGAAGCCAATTGTAAAAGTTTTTAATTTTTCCTTCTGGTGGTTTTGCAATAAGGCAGTAATCGCGGTACTGTCGTAACCGCCACTTAAAAAAACGCCAACGGGAACATCTGCTATCATGCGGTAACGACAGGCAGAAATCAATAATTCCTCCGTATGTTTTTTTGCCTCTGATGGAGTTATATCTAGCTTTAGCTTATTGTAAGAATCATAAACATCCCAGTATTTTTCAACTTTAAAAGTTGCTTGCTTTATATCAAATTCAAGGTAATTGCCAGGTATCAATTTTGATGCATGTTTGAAGATAGATAATGGAGCCATGATAAATCCATATTGCAAAAATTGAAAAACAGCTTGCTTGTTAATTTCCTTTTTAAATCGCGGATGTTGGTGAAAGCTTTTTAATTCTGAAGCGAAAAGAAACAATCCATCTAGCCAATAATAATAAAGCGGTTTTATTCCCGGGCGGTCACGAAAGCAATACATCATCTTTGTATCGGTATCATAAATTACAAAAGCAAACATGCCAATAAAGCGTTCTACCATTTTTTCTTTCCATTCCTCCCAGGCATGTAGGATCACCTCAGTATCGGATTGGGAATTAAATTCATGTCCCAGTTTCTCCAGGTCTGATTTTATTTCCTGGTAATTGTATATTTCACCATTAAAAATGATACATTGATTTTTGTACCACATCGGTTGCTTACCGCCATTGCTCAAGTCAATAATTGACAAACGCCGATGACCAAGTCCCGCCTGGAAATTATCGCCCTGAAAAAATTCATAACCACTTCCATCAGGCCCGCGGTGTTGCAATACATCCGTGCAATCTTTCAATATTTCTATTGAAGATGTGTTATTGAAATCTATAAATCCTGCGATGCCGCACATTAATTAAGTTTTGAGCCATTACGAAAATAGTTAACAATGTTTTTGTTTCGAATATTTTAGGAAATTTGGTGGGCCAATCTTTTTAATTATTTAATTATTAAGCATCGGAAAAGGTTTGTTTGTAAATTCTTCGCAACTCCGTGACATGATCTGGCAATGTAAAATATCTTAAAACTCTTTCATGACCTTTTTGAGAAATGTCATTTCTCATGCCTGGTTCATTCATAAATGCAATCAGTTTATCTATGAAATCGTTTTTATTGTTTAAACTAAAATATAAAGCAGTCTCCTCACATTGTTCTCTAAAGGAAGGAATGTCGCTTAGTAACAACGGCAATTTCATTGCCATCGCTTCTAATATGGCTAATGAAAAACCTTCAAAAGCTGATGCTGAAATATACAAGTCATATAAAGGAAGTAATTCATTGATATTTGAAACTTCTCCTTTTAATATTACCGGAACTTTACTTTTTTCAATCATCTGCATCAATTTTTCTCCTAAAGGGCCGGCGCCATAGATGTGCAACTCAACATTTGTAAAGTTTAATTGCTCAAAGGCCTTTACCAGGTATTCATAATTTTTACCGGCTCTTAATGCTCCAACACTTACAATTAAAAATTTACCAGCATTATCAATTCTTTTTAAGTTTTGAACATCAAAGCGATTAACATCCACAAATGTGTTTAAAAGATATGACCTAGAAGGTTTTAAGTTTAAAAAGGTAAAATAATCTTTAAGAGCAGTCTTTGATACCCCGATAATAATGCTTTTTCTCAATCGGTAAGTAATTCTATCTATTACGCGAATACGCCATAATTTATAATCCAAAGCAGCTGAAACGGACGTATGGATTGTAGTTACCAAAGGTATTTTAGTCGGCGTTGCTATTCTCGCAATCGCTGTCGGCCAGAATAAATGTGTATGAACCATATCCACGTTATGTTCAATGATGATGCGTCTCAATTTTTTAATTGCCAAAGGGAGCAAGAAAGTTGACCGTAAATTCATAGAAATATACTTATCACATAGCAACTCTTTACCAAATGCATTGTCTCCGTACATTTCAACAATTATGTTGTTGTATTCGGAAAGTTCCTGAACCACTCTTACAAGCATCGTTTCTGCCCCACCACGACCTAACCTGTAAATAAAGTGAAGAATTGTTTTTTTCATTAGGTTATTTAAAAGAGATATCAATCGTAAAGGTTACCAAACTATTTCTTTAAAATTTGCTTCCATTGTTTGTACCGCTGAAGTCCGCCAAGCCCACCAATAAGTTTATTATGTAAAGGCTGCGTAATTCGCAAATTGGGTAACACCTGGTGAAGGAAGATCCAGCCATGTTCTGTCCTTCGGAAGAAATCAAACAGTAATAATTTCAGTCCTGAATAATTTATTTTTACCTCTTGTTTAACTCCTGCTTTCTGTGATAGAAATTCGGAGCCAAAACCATCGTAAATTCTTTTAAGAAAATGACGGATCTCAAGGCGGTCGACATGATTGTGTTCTAGTGTAACATCAAATGTAACATATATGGGTATACGCAAATAATTGATCTTGTTTGACATATCCTCGTCCTCACCCGCGAAGATTATATTTTCATCATATTGCCCCGCTTGGCCAAATATATCTTTAGCGATTACCAGCGAGCC
>JBDTKB010000148.1:0-3745 GCA_039935555.1 Ginsengibacter sp.
AATAAAATTTATTCATTCCTCTTCCGGCAAAGCACATGGCGTGGTGATTACAGAGCTAAATAATTATTATATGGGACGATTTGTAAAGGTAATCCGGGTACTTGATTAAAAATTTTCATTTGGAATCAATTGCGATCAGCTCACTCTTTTATGTTTCAATAATTTATTAATAGCATCATTGAATGACCCCGCACGCGTAACCTCTCCCCCGTTTACAAAATATATCTCATCAGCATTTTCAATGGTATTCAGGCGATGTGCAATTATAATACGTGTTGTATCACCCGGAAGTTTATTCAAAATTTCTTCCAGTAATTGTTCCGTCATCGTATCAATATTCGCCGTGGCCTCGTCAAGAATAAGTAACTCAGGATTACGCAAAACAGCACGCATAAACGCAATGATTTGTTTTTGCCCAAGGCTGATATTATCACCGCCGGAAGAAACTTTTGTTTGAAGGCCGTTTTCAAAAACAGTTAATAAATTTTCAAGATTGGATTCTTTTATAAGTTGCTCCATTGCTGCATCAGAATAGTCTTTATACAATTCATTCCCATAAATTATATTTTCCTTTATCGTGCCTGTAAATAAAAAAGGTTCCTGTAAAATGAAGCCGATTTTTTTTGAGCGTTCTTCCGGCGAATAAGAGCGAATATCAATTCCGTCAAGCAAAACTGTACCTTCTGTGGGATCGTATAATCTTGAAATGATAGAAGCAGTTGTGGTTTTACCGCCACCTGTCGGGCCAACAAATGCATACGTTTTTCCTCTTTCCAATTTAAGAGAAATATTATGCAAAATCTCTTTGCCGGCTTCGTAACTAAAATGTACGTCCTTAAATTCTAAAAGGCTACCGTTTGATTTGGGTTTGCTATTTTCTACAACACTTATATCAGAATCCATAGATAGAATTTTCGTAATCCTGTCCCAACCGGCCATAGCTACCTGGAAAGTCGTCCATAAAGATGCAAGTTGCCTGAGTGGATTATAAAAATAAGTAGCATAGCCAAGGTAACTTACTAATAAGCCCACCGAAAAATTTCCAATCGAAATAAGATAAATTCCATAGGCCAATACCGTTAGTTGAGCAAAGCCTGAAAAGAAACTATAGATTGGTAAAAAAATATTATTCACCAAACCTGCACCTATGGCGGTTTTATAATTGTGCAGGTTGGCTTCGTTAAATCGTTTCCTAAAATAATCGCGGCGATCAAAGGCAACAATAACTTTAAAATTATTAAGGCTTTCCTGTATTTCTGCACTCATGCCTCCAACACTTGCAAGGTTTAAAGCATTTTTTTTCTTTACCCATGGTGAAACCAACCGCGTAAATATCAAAATGATTAATGCAGGAATAAGCGCAGCAATGCCGAGTTTAATGTTGATCAATAAAAGAAAAATACCGGCGCCCGTCATCGTGGCGATGCTACCAATAAATTGCATCAATGATTGTGAAAAAAAAGTATTCAGTTTGTCCGTATCATTGTTAACTCTTGATATAAGATCACCTGCTTTATTTGCATTAAAAAATGCAACAGGCAACGATTGTAATTTTTTAAATATGGTATTGCGTAAAGTAAACAACATCCGCTGCCCGATACTTCCCATAAGTTTTGTTTGAAAATAACTTGCAAATAATCCAACCAAATACATCGATAATAAAATGCCTGAATAAACAAGAACGCCATGGTATATTTTGTGCTGCACATATTTATCAATCGCGTGGCCTATTAATAAAGGCCCTAATAAATTAAGGGTTGAATTAACCAGGATGGCGAACAAGGCCAACAATAAATTTCGCTTTTCATGCGCAATAAGTTGCAGCAGGCTTTTCAGCGAAGAGAAGGTTGACTTCTTCTCTTTCTCCTCCAAAAGTTTATTAAGATTGTAGTTCATAGTTGCTGGTACTTTTTTGTGAGTTAAGCAATTGAACATACTCAGGGCTTGTGCTAAGCAATGCTTCATGCTTGCCGATAGCGATAAGCTCGCCCTGCATTAATAATATAATCTGATCATAATTTTCAACAGAAGCAATTTTTTGTGTAATTGAAATCAATGTTAAGCCCGGATAATTTCGTTGAATATTTTCAAGTATTTTCTTTTCGGTATTATTATCAACGCGGGCTGTAAAATCGTCGAGTAAAAGAATTTTTGGATCTAACGCCAATGCCCGCGCCAGCATTATGCGCTGCTTTTGTCCGCCGGATAAACTAGAACCACGCTCCGAAACAACAGTACTTAAT
Source organism: Ginsengibacter sp. (assembly GCA_039935555.1). Taxonomy (GTDB): domain Bacteria; phylum Bacteroidota; class Bacteroidia; order Chitinophagales; family Chitinophagaceae; genus Ginsengibacter. Next base: position 2,244 of record JBDTKB010000148.1, read on the forward strand.
TTGCCAGGAAGCGAATCAATAAAATCGCCGAGCTCGGCTGTTTCAATTGCTTTTTTTAATGACTCATCTGTAACGGTATCGCTGAACGCAATGTTCTCTCTTATACTCATATTAAAAATAATACTATCCTGGAAAACAAAGCCAAGCTGCCGGTGAAAAGATTCACTGTTATAATCGTCAATTGAATGTCCATCAAATTTTATCGAACCTGAAGTCGGCATCATCAAGCCGGTTAATAAATACAATAACTGCGTTTTGCCGGCAGCGGTAGGCCCTATGACCGCGACCTTTGATCCGGCTTCTACTTTAAAAGAAATATCTTTTAATACAGGCACCTGGCCGTAAACCATATTTACATTTTGTAATTCAATTTCACCATTCATGTCCTGCGACAAGTTTCCCGATTCCGCCGGATCCGGTGTTTCAATAATGGTGCTAATGCGCTCATAAGATGCTGTGGCTTGTGCGATAACATTGCTCATAAATCCTATAATCAAAATAGGAAAAATAAGCATTGACACATAGCTGTTGAACGCAGCAAAATTTCCGAGGCTCATACTTCCTGTAATTACGAAATGCCCGCCCAGGGCAAGTATTGAAAGGCCGGCCATGTTAGCGGTAAAAGTAATTACCGGGATGAGGCCGGCAAAAAGATAAAGTATTTTCAATCCAAAATCTTTGGCTTTGGTATTGGCTTCCAAAAACTTATTGTACTCGAGTTGTTGTGAATTGACGACGCGAATTATTGCCGCGCCCAATATACTTTCGTTAATCACTTTGTTCAACCAATCGATAACAGCCCTGCTTTGCATAAACAATGCCCGCACTTTTCTGAGTACAACAAAAAACGTAATTCCGATAATTGGAATGATTGCAATTACACATAGCGCAAGTTTCCAGTTAATCGATATCATTAAAATACTTGCTCCAATAATGATAAAAATGGATGAAATGATAGACGCAATGGCCTGCGAAATAAATAACTTTATGGAGTCTACATCCGCCGTTAGGTTGGTAAGTAATTTTGAGGGATTTACCCGCTCGATAAATGCAAATGATTGCCTGGATATTTTATCGGCAAGTTTCGTTCTTAAATCCCTGGCAACCTTTTCGGAAGCGTAAGTTTGAATTACACTTTGTATATAACTAAATATAAAAATAAACGTAACTGCTAAAGAAAACTGGATAATTAATGGTTTATATACAAAAGAGCCACTGCTAAAAGCATCAATACTTTTTGAAATTATTTTTGGGATTAATAAATTTATTGCATTGCTAAAAACTGTAAAAATAATTAGCAGGACAATGATGCCCACATATGGCTTAAGTAAATGAAGTATACTGCGCTTTTTTTTCATTGTATGACTTAATAACAATTATGCAAATGCTTTTTGGACATTAGGCAGCTCGAAATCTTTGGATGGAAAAATTAAGTAATTTTTGTTCAACCCACTTTTCACAAATATATTTTAAGAATTTCGAAAAATAGTTTCTTCTTTCCG